>JADGNT010000738.1 GCA_017883345.1 Candidatus Solibacter sp.
CACGCCTGGCTGCACGAAAAGGGCAACGCCCACCTGGCCGACGCCGTGGAGAATGCGTTCGTCACCATCACCGGCGAGGACCTGAACGTGGTGGCGCCGAAATCCTACGCGCTGTATTTTAAGGATCGCGGCTTCGAGGATGCCGTCCGCGAAGTCTTCGGCCGGCCGCTGCGCCTGAAGCTCACCACCCCAGAAGCGGCCGCGGGGCCGGCGCCGGTCAGCCTGGCCGCGCCAGCCAAAGCCGAAGCCGAAAACGAAGTCGCGGGCCGGGCTCTTTCCCACCCGGAAGTGCGGCATTTCCGCGAAGTCTTCGGCGGCGAAGTACGCAAAGTTCGCAACCTCAAGGAGTAGACACGTGAAACTACCCGGCAATATGCAGCAGATGATGCGCCAGGCGCAGCAGATGCAAGAGAAGATGCAGCAGGATATCGCGCTGATCAAAGTCACCGCCACCGCCGGCGGCGGCATGGTCACGGTGGCCATGGACGGTCAGAAAAACCTGCTGAGCGTCAAAATCGACCCGGAAGTGGCCGGCGATGTGGAGATGTTGCAGGACATGGTCCTGGCCGCGTGCGGCGAGGCCGTCAAACAGGTGGAGGCGCAGATCCAGCAGAAGATGGGCGGCATGCTGGGCGGGATGGGACTTCCCCCCGGGCTGTTCTAAACCATGCCGGATTTCGCCGAACCGCTCGCGCGGCTGATCACGGAATTCAAGCGCCTGCCCGGCATCGGCCAGAAGTCGGCGCAGCGCCTCGCGTTCCACGTGCTGCGCGCCAGCCGCGACGATGCCGAGCACCTGGCGCAGGCCGTCCTGGACGTCAAGGATAAGCTCGGCCTGTGCCGCATCTGCAACAACATCGCCGACAGCGAGTTGTGCCAGTACTGCCGTGACAGCAACCGCGACCCGAAGGTGGTCTGCGTGGTGGAGGAACCGCACAACATCGTCGGCATCGAAACCACACGCGAGTTTGCAGGCCGCTATCACGTGCTGCACGGGTCGCTCTCGCCCTTGCGCGGACTGGGCCCCGAATCGCTCAAGATCAAGGGGCTGGTGGAGCGCATCGGCCAGGGCGAGATTCAGGAAGTGATCGTGGCCACCAACCCCACAGTGGAAGGCGAGGCGACGGCGGTCTACCTGGCGCGCCTGCTCAAGCCGCTGGGCGTCAAAGTGATGCGCATCGCGATGGGCGTCCCGGTGGGCAGCGATCTGGAATTCGCCGACGAAGTTACCATGTCGAAAGCCATGGAAGGCCGGCGGGAGATGTAAAGAGGGGGGCCATGCAAGTTTCCGAAAAGCCCGTTTGCAAGACAATCTGCCCTTACGTTCGACGCACGACATCATCGACGGACTAATGCAGCTTGAAGTCGGCGGGTTGAATCCAGATTTGCAGGCACTTTTACCCAAGGTTCTTTCAAAGCGTTACTGGGTGCTCCTGGTCGACATCAGTATGAGTGGAACATCGGCTGTCTCGGAACTTGAGCGTCTCCAGGTCATCCAATCGATTCTCGCCCCTGACGAGCAGAAAACGATAATCTTGCTCGTGCAAGTTATAACGGGCCAAGCGGAGGCAGATCCGCAAAACTACGGGAGTGACTACGTTTCGGCCATTCGCTGGCCCCCTCCGAACAGGTCGTGGCCGTTGCCCTCCGCAACACTCTCCCCGAATTTCTCGCATCTGCCGCCAAACCCTCAAGCCTCGTGAAATTCATCCGAGACCGCTTGGACCTATCCAGAACCGAAGGAACCAGCTTGGCGGCATGAGACGAAAACTATCCCATATCGGTACTCTCAAGGTAGTTACATGCAAGCGGAAAATCATCGGGCACTGGAAGGCTGGGGTTCCCCGCCCATGCTCGCTCTCTGCTATTTTCGGATAGTAACGTGTGATGTCGAACCAACGGAGAAGCCAAATGGGTGTCATCAGCCGCCGCAAAATTTTCAAGAAAACCGTCGACGCCGCCGCGCTCGCCGGCGTTTTCCAACTCACCCGTCCGGTGTTGGACGCGCAAGGCCGCGCCCAACAGCCGCCCCAAACCGTCAACACCAACTCGGCCCCCAGCAATCTCAAGATCACCGACATGCGTGCCCTGACGATTGCCGCCAACTACGACTACCCCGTCATCCGCATCGACACCAACCAGGGCGTCTACGGTCTCGGTGAAGTCCGCGACGCCGGCGGCAAGGACAATGCCCTCATCTTCAAGGGCATGCTTCTCGGCCAGGACCCGTTGCGCACGGAGCAGATCCTGCGCAGCTTCCGGTCGTTTTCCGGCCATGGCCGCGCCGGCGGCGGCTATAGCGCCATCGACATCGCACTCCACGATATCCGCGGCAAGGTGTTGGGCGTCCCGCTGTGGAAGTTGCTCGGCGAAAAGAAGCGCGACCGCGTCCGCGTGTACTGCGATACCACCAGCACCGCCGACATCAAGACTTACGAAAAGCGCATCGCCCTGCGCAAAAAACAGGGCTTCACCTTCTTTAAGATGGACCTGCAAACGTCGCTCGTCGGCAACCGGGAAGGCGCGCGCGGGCCGGACGGCCAGTTGAGCGACAAGGGCCTCGCCTACCTCGGCGAATTCCTCGCCATGGGGCGCGGCGTGCTCGGCAAAGACACGCCTCTCGCCTGCGACCACTTCGGCCGCCTCACCATCGAATCCGCCATCCGCCTCGCCAAGTCCTTCGAGCCGTATAACCTGGCGTGGGCCGAGGACATCATCCCCTGGACCAACTGGCGCGGACTCAAGCAGGTGCGCGATAACACCGAGACCCCAATCCTCTCCGGCGAGGATATCTTCGGACTCCAGGGCGGTTTCGATGCCCTGATCGACGGCCAGGCGGTGGACATCATCCATCCCGACCCCGGCACCTCGGGCGGCGCCATCGAGACCAAGCGCATCGCGGACTACGCCTTCCAGAACAAAATCCGCACCGCCATCCACATGGCCGGCGGTCCGGTGAACTCCATGGCCACCGTGCACATGGCAGCGACACTCCAGGACTTTCTCGCCATGGAGAACCACGCCGTCGACATGCCGTGGTGGCAGGACATGGTCAACGGTCCGGAGAAGCCCATCATCCAGCAAGGCTTCGTGAAGGTTCCCGATACGCCCGGCATCGGCGTGGAACTCAATGAAGAGGTGGTCAAGAAGCACCTGCGCGAGCCCGGCTATTTCGAGCCCACGCCCGAGTTCAACAAGATCCGCCTGATGAACTATCACATCGCCGGTCCGTGGCCGCATTTCGACGACGACGGCGT
>JADGNT010000739.1 GCA_017883345.1 Candidatus Solibacter sp.
AGCTGCCAGCGCATTCTCTACTACAACCCGCCGCGGGCGTTCGACGACCTGGCGGGCGGCGAGGGCGGCACACGCGTCGGAGATGGGCGACTAGGCTAGGCTAGCCGTGGAGCGGGCGTCGCGCCTGCCATGCCGGTATTCATACCGGTATTCTTGGAAGAACGTCGGCAAGGACGCCGACGTTGCAGCCTGAAAGGCCGCTCTACCGATCGCCGAGGCTGTAGCCGATAAAGACCATGGCGCCCGGCGCCATACTGCTGCCGAACTGATTCGTGAAGTTGGGAACGTAGTGCAGGTCGAACTGCGGACGGATGAAGATGTGCTCGGTCACATAAAGCTGGACACCTAAACCCGCATGGATCTGGAAGTGTTTGGCGCTGCCCACCGCCTGCGACTGGGTCTGGCAAACCGCAGTGCCCACGCAAGAACTTGCCGTGTAAGAGAAACTGGTGGTCGCGCCGCCAATTCCACCTTCCAATCGCACCATGACCTTCTTCTGGTTCACTGGTGCGTAAATGCCGTTCACGTCATAGAAGATCTGTCTGGATTGGAAGCCCGCATAATCCTGCTTCTTAGGCTGAAGACTGGCTTCGCCGCCAAAACCGACGTGCTTGTTTAGCATGATGTCGCCGCCGAATCCCATGAAAAAACCACTCAGGGCCGGCGTCAACAGGCAAGTGCTGCCGGTTGTGTGTCCGGTTGTGCAGGTGGCGCCAGTGTTGGCGTCAATGCCACCTCCGGCCGCCTTATCGTGGAAGGTTCCGAAGCCCAGGTTGACATCGACCGCGCTTTGCGCGTAGGCAAAGGACATCGAGAACAGCAGGGGAAGGTAACGGCAGATACGATTCACGTTGGAAAATCTCCTCTAGGCACAACTGCGCTACGCAACTAAAGATGCGTCGCTTGGCGCCGGGGTTTCAGTTACTTGCCCATCCTAGTTTAGCGCTTTTGGCAGCGGGGACAGAAGTGGGAACTGCGCTGGGTGACGATCACGCGGCGGATGGGAGTCCGGCAGGTAGCGCAAGGCTCGCCGGTGCGCCGATAGACGCGGTGGCTAATTTGGAAGAAGCCTTTGCGGCCTTCGGCGTCGACGTAATTGGAGATGGACGAACCACCGGCGGCGATGGCTTCGGTGAGCACGGCGACGATGGCGTCGTAGAGTTTGCGGGCGCGGTCGCGCCGGATGCGTTGGGTGAGCGCCTGCGGATGAATGCCGGCGCGGAAGAGAGCTTCATCGGCGTAGATATTGCCGACGCCGCGCACGAAGGTCTGGTTGAGGAGCAGCGACTTGATGCGCGTCTTGTGGCGCTGGAGCGCGGCGGCGAATTGGTCGAAGGGGATTTCGAGCGGTTCCGGCCCGAGGCGGGCGACGCGGTGCGGGAAGTCTTCGCTGAACTCGATCGAGCCGAACTGGCGGCTGTCGTCGAACAGGAGGGTGGCGCGGTCGAAGGTGAAGATGGCGTGGCTGTGTTTGCCGGGAGATCCGCCGAGCAGCAGGCGGCCGGTCATGCCGAGGTGAATCGTCAGATAGCCGCCGCCTTCGATGGAGGCCAGGATGAACTTGCCATAGCGTTGGACGGCGACGATCCGGCGGCCCTGCAGGCGGGCGGACAGCCGCGCGGGATCGCCGCCGCGGAGGATGCGGAGATTGCGAAATTCGGCGCTCAGGATGCGCTGGCCGGTGAGCGGCGCGATCGACCGGACCACGGTTTCGACTTCGGGGAGTTCGGGCACTTAGGGAACCTGTAGGTAGATGTCGCCGCCTGCCACTTTGACTTCAAAAGTGGGCACGCGAATGGTAGGGTCGCGCTCGTACTCGCCGGTGGCGCAATCGAATTCCCAGAGGTGGTAGGGGCAGACCACGCGGCCATCGTGGATCTGCCCCTGGCCGAGCGGTCCGCCGCGATGGATGCACACGCCGCCGAGGGCGCGGATGGCCCCGCCGGCATGGCACACGGCATAGGGCCGATCGCCCACCATCACTTCCATGACGGAATCCGGGGGCAGTTGCTCTAGCGTGCCCACTTTGAGAAACGGCATCTTCCTATTGTAAGGTGAAACCCGCGGGCGCCCGCCGCGCGTCTGGCAAAAGTAGAGGTATCCATGAAGCTGAAACAGACCAGTGTCGCGATGGCCGCGGTGGTGCTGGCGGGGTGCGCGCCGATGACGATCGGACGCATCAATGCCGATCCCTCGCGATTTCGAAACCAGACGGTGCGGATCACCGGGACGGTGACCACTTCGGTGGGACTGATGGGCAAGGGCGGATACCAGATCGAGGATCGGACCGGGAAGATCATTGTGATCTCCGGGAGCGGTGTGCCTTCGCGCGGGTCGCGGGTGAAGGTGACGGGACGCGTGGTCCCCGGCGCCGAAGTGCTGGGCACGGCGGTCGGCGTGACGATTCGCGAGGAAAGTCACAAAGTGAAGTAGGGGGGCGTGAGATTGAGACCCGGGATCGCTTGGAGTTTGAGGGGTGCGCTGCAACGCGGAGATGGCGATGAAGGTGACATCGCCGGCACGCCCGATCCCGCAGCGTGGGCGCGTCCGGCGGGATCGGATACAATCAGGAGTACCAACCATGCAGACGATTCTCGTAATCGACGACGATGAAAGCCTGCGCGACACGATCGGGGTGATGTTGGAACAGGATGGCTTTCGCGCGGTGCAGGCCGGCGACGGCCGTGAAGGCTTCGAGATGGCGCTCTCGCTGAAGCCCGACCTGATGCTGGTGGATTTGCGCTTGCCGCGGATGAGCGGCACGGAGATCTGCAAGCAGTTGCGGGCGGCGGGCGTGGCCACCCCGATTATCGTGCTGAGCGCGCTGGGCGATGAAATCGACAAGGTGCTGCTGCTCGAAATCGGCGCGGACGATTACGTGGTGAAGCCGTTTGGTACGCGCGAATTGATGGCGCGCATCCGCGCCGTGCTACGGCGCGCCAGTAGCGACGCGCGCAAGGTGATCCACTTCTCCGACGTCGAGGTGGATTTCGAACGCCGCATCGTGCAGCGCAAGGGCGAAGATCTCAAGCTGACGCCGGCGGAATACAATCTGCTGACCTATTTCCTGCACAATCCCGACCGGCCGCTGACGCGCGACATGATTCTCAATTCGGTTTGGGGCTACGAGTTCTTCCCGAACACGCGGACGGTGGATGCGCACGTGGTGAAGTTGCGGCAAAAACTGGAGCCGGATAGCAACGTGCCGCGTCATTTTCTCACCGTGCATGGGGTTGGCTACCGCTTCGTGCCGTGA
>JADGNT010000076.1 GCA_017883345.1 Candidatus Solibacter sp.
CGTCAGCGATTTCGCCGGCGTCATCGACCCCGCCAGCAAGTCCCAACTCGAAGCCTACTGCGCCACCGTGGAGAGCTCCACCGGCGCCCAGATGGCCCTCGTCACCATCGCCACACTCGCCGGCGAACCCATCGACGATGTCGCCAACACCATCTATCGCGCCTGGGGCGTCGGCCAAAAAGGCAAGGACGAAGGCGCCCTGCTCCTGCTCGTTGTCGGCGACCGCCGCAATCGCCTGGAAGTCGGCTATGGCCTCGAACCCATCCTCCCCGATGGCCTTGCCGGCTCCGTGCTCCGCGAAATGCGCCCCGCCCTGCAAAAGCAGAGCTACGGCGAAGCCCTCATGGCCGCCGCGGAAACCATCGGCGCTACCGTCGCCAAGGCGAAGAACGTCACCCTCACCACCCAGCTTCGGCGCCGCATTCGCGGTACGCCCACCGATTCCATTCCCTGGCCCGCGATTTTCGGCGGCATCGGCCTGCTGATCTTTCTCTTCCGCGCCGGCGGACCCCGCGGCTACGGCGGCGGCGGGGGCGGCGGCTTCCTGTCCGCCCTGATCCTCGGTAACATGATGTCTCGCGGCTCCTGGGGCGGTCGCGGTTCCGGCGGATTCGGCGGCCCCGATTCCGGCGATGGCGGCTTTGGCGGCTTCGGCGGCGGCGATTCCGGCGGCGGCGGCGCCTCCAGCGATTGGTAAGGACCCTATGGAAAAGCTACTCACGCAACTCATCGGGAAACTCCAGAAGGCCTACGGCGAGCGCCTCGTCTCGGTCGTCCTTTATGGTTCGGCCGCTACCGGCGACCACCACGCCGACTTCTCCGACATCAACATCCTCTGCGTCCTCAGCGAAATCTCCCCCCGCGAACTCGCCAGTGGCGAGGACATCTTCCGCTGGTGGCGCGAGCAGGGCAGCCCTTCCCCCCTCCTCCTCAGCGAGCACGAACTGGTCGCCTCCGCCGACTGCTTCGCCATCGAGTTCCACGATATCCAGCGCCAGCACCGCCTGCTCCACGGTAAGGACGTCATCACGTCTCTGCTCATTGAGGACACCTTCTACCGCGCCCAGGTGGAGCACGATCTTCGCGCCAAGCTCCTCCGCGTCCGCCAGAAGGCCGGCGGCATGCTCTCCAATCCCGACCTCCTGCGCCGCATGCTGCTCGATTCCGTCTCCACCTTCTGCGTGCTCTTCCGCCACGCCCTCATTCTCCGCGGCGCCGATGCCCCCGCTTTGAAACGCGACGTCATCCAGCGCGCCCGCGAAGTCTTCGCCATCGATGCCGCACCCTTCGAAAAACTGCTCGACGTCCGCGAAGGCCGCCTCAAACCTCGCGACATCGACCCGGTGCTCCTGCTGGCCTCATACCTGAAAGAAATCTCGCAAGTCATCGACGCTGTGGATCAAATTGAAAGATGACAAAATCGAAAAATAAGGAGAACTCTCTTGAAAATTGCCCTGATCTCTCTCGCGGTTCTGCTCCTGGTGGGAATGGGCGCGTGCAGCAAGTTCGTCGACGTCCGTAACGATCTCGTCACTCAACGCGAAGCCGTCACCGCCTCCTGGAGCACCGTGGATATCGCCCTGCAGCGCCGCGCCGACCTGATCCCCAACCTGGTCGAGACCGTCAAAGGCTTCGCCGCCCACGAAACCGAAGTCTTCAAGAACATCGGCGACGCCCGTGCCGCCCTCGGCGGCGCACGCACTCCGTCGGAGAAGATCGCCGCCAACGATCAGTTGTCCGGCGCGCTGGGCCGCCTCCTGGTGATCAGCGAGAACTACCCGCTGCTCCGCTCCAACGAAAACTTCCTGCGCCTCCAGGACGAACTGGCCGGCACCGAAAACCGCATCGCGGTGGAGCGGCGCAAGTACAACGAGACCCTCCAGGGATATAATACGGCCATCCAACTTTTCCCCAACAACATCGTCGCCGGCATGAGCGGCTTCACCCGCAACGATGCCTATTTCAAGACCGAGCCCGGCGCCCGGACCAATCCTAAGGTGGCATTCTAATGTTCGGAAACTACATCAACGGCGAGTGGATCTCTACCGGCGCCACTTTTGAGAACCGCAACCCGGCCAACATCGGGGAAGTCGTCGGCGCCTTTGTCAAGGGCACCGCCGCCGATATCGATGCCGCCGCCGCGGCCGCCTCAGCCGCCTTCCCCGCTTGGAGCGCCACCAGCGGACCCGCGCGCGGCAACATCCTCTATAAGGCCGCCGACATCCTCGACAAGAACTTCGAGTCCGTCGCCGCCGACATGACCCGCGAGGAAGGCAAGACCCTGCCCGAAGCCAAGGGCGAGGTCCGCCGCGCCATCAACATCTTCCGCTATTTCGCCGGCGAAGGCTCGCGCCTGCCCGGTATGCTGGTGCCGAGCGAGCGCGATCGCGTCCACATGTTCGCCCTGCGCAAGCCCATCGGCGTGGTGGGCCTCATCACCCCGTGGAATTTCCCCTCCGCCATCCCCGCCTGGAAGCTGGCCCCGGCGCTCATCTGCGGCAACACCGTGGTCCTCAAGCCCGCGTCCGCCGCCCCGCTCAGCGCCTGGCGCATCGTGGAAGCCCTCCACCAGGCCGGCATCCCCAAAGGCGTGGTCAACTTCGTCGCCGGCTCCGGCGGCGAATTGGGCGGCGCTCTGGTCAATGCCGCCGGGCTCAAGGCCGTGTCCTTCACCGGCTCCTGCGAAATCGGCTCCTGGCTGCACGCCCATGCCAGCCGGCGGCACCTCCGCATACAGCTCGAAATGGGCGGCAAGAACCCCACTATCGTCCTGGCCGACGCCGATTTTAACTCCGCCGTCGAGAACGTGGTCAACGCCGCCTTCTTCTCCACCGGCCAGAAATGCACCGCCACCAGCCGCGCCATCGTGGAAGACGCCATCTACGACAAGTTCGTCGCCGCCGTGGTGGAGCGCACCCGCAAACTCAAGGTCGGCGACGGCATGCAGCCGGGTATCGACATCGGCCCCTGCGTCGATCAATCGCAGATGGAGACCGTTCTCCGCTACATCGAGATTGGCCGCAAGGAGTGCGGAGAGCCCGCCTGCGGAGGCCGCCGCCTCACCGAAGGCGCGCTGGCCAACGGCTACTTCGTCGAACCCACCGTCTTCGCCGGCGTCGCTGAAGCGCACACCATCGCGCGCGAGGAGATCTTCGGACCCGTGCTGGCCATCCTGCGCGCCTCTGGTTTCGAGGACGCCATGCGCATCGCCAACGCCATCCCCTTCGGGCTCTCCTCCTCCATTCAGACCACCAATCTCTCGCGCGCCTTCGAATTCATCTATCGCGCCGAAGCCGGCCTGCTCACCGTTAACCTGCCGAGCGCGGGCGTGGAATACCAACTCCCCTTCGGCGGCACCAAGGATTCCAGCTTCGGTCCCAAGGAACAGGGTCCGGCCGCGCTCGAATTCTATAGCGACTACAAAACCGTCTATCTCAAATACTGATATGAAACTTGGACAAACTCGCGTCAACGGCGTCGTCACCGCGGCCCTCTTTGAAAACGGCGGAGCCCGCATCGTTCCGGGACACACCGCGCTCGACGTGATCCTCGATCCGTCGTTGGCGCGCCGCACCGCGTTGGTGCCCGGGGCCGAGCCCGGCATTCCCCTCATTCCCATCCATCCGCCCGAGGTTTGGGGCTGCGGCTGCACTTACGAAACCAGCGCCGCCTTCCGCGATGCCGAGCACGGCACCCGCGAAGGCATGTACGCCCACGTCTACCGCGAAACGCGCCCCGAGGTCTTCTTCAAGGGCACGGCCCGCCATTGCGTCGGCACCGGCGACGCCATCGGCATCCGCCCCGATTCCCGTTTCACCGCGCCCGAGCCCGAACTCGCCATCGTGCTTGGCCCCGGCCACACCATCTTCGGCTTCACCCTCGCCAACGACGTATCCGCCTGGGACATCGAGCGCGAGAACGCCCTCTACCTCACCCAATCCAAGGTCTACGACCGCTGCTGTGCCCTCGGCCCCGTGATCGTCACCGCGGACGAAATCCCGGACCCCTACAGCCTCCAGATCTCCTGCACCGTCACGCGCTCGGGCAAGGTGCTCTTCCATGGCGAGGTCTCTACCGCCAAACTCCACCGCCGCCTGGAAACCCTGGTCGAATACCTCACCCGCGCCAACCGCGTCCCCACGGGCACCGTCGTGCTCACCGGCACCGGCATCATCGTCCCCCAGGACGCCGCGCTCGCTCCCGGCGACGTAGTTACGATCTCGGTACCTGAGATAGGCGAACTTACGAATACGGTAGTCATCGTCAGTTAGTCATGCCGGATAAGGAGCGTCTCACTCAACTCGCCGCCGGCTTGAGTATTCCGGCCATTCAGCGCCATATCTTCCTGTGCGCCGACCAGTCCAAGCCCAAGTGCTGCTCGCAAGAGGCCGGCGTCGAGTCCTGGGACTACCTCAAGCGACGGCTCGCCGAACTCGGATTGCTCGACCGCGTCTACCGCACCAAAGCCAACTGCCTCCGCATCTGTGAAGGCGGCCCCATCGCCGTCGTCTACCCAGAAGGCGTCTGGTATCGCTCCGCCACCCCGGAGGTGCTGGAGCGCATCATCCAGGAGCACCTGATCGGCGGCCAAATAGTAGAAGAATTCTGCTTCGCCAAATCGGGCGTGGCATAAGGCTCCGCCTTGGGCAGCAAATAATGTGTTCTCTCCGGAAACCCATCCGTAACAAGCTGACTCTTCGTCGCAGCACCGTAGCGTAGCCTTTTAGGCTGCCATGCCCCCATTCCTGGGGGCATTCTTCTTTCCGGGTTTCCCATCCCATTCCACCATGGAGGTCCTCCGTGGCATTGGACTCTGCGCTTATCTCTGCGTCTCAGCGTCTCTGCGTTGAATCCACTCCCGCTACGCTTCCGTCTCTTCCGGCGGCTCAAAACTATCCAACAGCTCCGGATTCTTGGCGAACTTCTTCAGCACCCGGACGATCTCCCCCGTCCGGAACCCCGCCCGCAATAATCGCCGGTAGGCCGAGGCCAGATCCTTGTCTTCCTGAAACAATCCCTCCCGCGGGGTCGCCCGGTACTTGCGCCGGATCCACTCCTCGATCAGTGCGGATTCATCCACATCCCGATACACCGCATGCACCGTCTTCTCGGCCAGGGACGGCGCCACCCGGTGATGCCGCAGATCCTGCAGCACGCGCGTCTTGCCGAATCTCTCGTTGGAAAGCCGCGCCGTGGCATACCCCTCGGCGAACTGACGGTCGTCGAGATACTTGCTCTCTTTCAAGCGCGCCAGGACGCTCTCCACGTCCTCCACCCGTTGCGCGCGCCGGCCCAGCTTTTCGCGCATTTCGCCGGTGGAATGGGC
Source organism: Candidatus Solibacter sp. (assembly GCA_017883345.1). Lineage (GTDB taxonomy): Bacteria > Acidobacteriota > Terriglobia > Bryobacterales > Bryobacteraceae > Solibacter. Next base: position 5,327 of record JADGNT010000076.1, read on the forward strand.
TCGGCCGCCCAGTACCCGTAGTGCGTAATTCCACAAACCTTCGCTGTCTAGGTGTTGCACCTTACGTTCGTCCATGTCAACGATTCCTATGCGGAGTATACTGAAAATTGGCTGCGGCCGAAGGAGAAAATTATGGACAAGAATGGACTTTCGAGCTTTTTGCTCGGGTTGGGCGTCGGGGTCGGAATCGGAATGCTGTTCGCGCCGAAGTCGGGTCAGGAAACGCGCCTGCTCATCAAGAACAAGGCCGAAGAAGGCACCGATTACATCAAGCAGCGCGGAAGCGAACTCAAGGATACTGCGACCGGGTGGGTCGATAAGGGTAAGGAGGCCGTTGGCCGCCAGAAGGAAAACGTGAACGATGCCGTGGAAGCCGGCAAGCAGGCCTATCGCGACGCGGTGAGCTAAGGCTCTTAGTCCCGGGGATTTATCCTGTATGTCTGAAGAAACCTTTCGGATCGTGGTGGCGGCAGCGGTGCTGATCGCCTGTCTGGCCTTCGTGGTGCAGGCCGGCGTCGTACTGGCTTTGTATCGCCTCACCCGGAAGATGCAGGACAGGACCGCCGGGTTCATGGAACATGCCGAACCCGTGCTGGCCAGGGTGGAACCGGTGCTCGAGCAGGTCGGTCCGGTGATCGAAAAAATCGGACCGGCCCTCGATGCCATTAATGCCGCGGCAGCAAAACTCGGTCCCGCTATCGACCGATTCCTCCCCGTGGCCGACAAAACCATCGTCGTCGTCGAGCGGGCTGCCGTGCTCATCCAGAGCGCCAACCAGGCCACTACTACTGCCAATCAGATGATGCAGGATGTCCGTCCCCGGATCGCGGAGATCTCCGGCGAAACCGTCGCCATCGTCCGTTCCGGGCGCGAACAGGTCGAACGCATGGGCGACCTTCTCCACGACGCCGGCGACCGCGCCCGTGTCCGTCTCGAGCAGATCGATCACGCCGTGGAGACCACCGTCAATCAGATCGAAAACGTTTCCGGCGCCGTGAAAAACGCCGTCCTGCGCCCCGTCCGCGAAGTCAACGGCATTGCCGCCGGCATCTCCGCCGCAGTCTCCACCTTGGTGCACGGCCAGCACAAAAGCAGCGTGGACTCCGCCACCCAGGACGAGGAAATGTTCATCTAGATCAGGCGCCGTCGGCAAACTTGCGCGCCACCACCAGGTGTTGCGTCAGGATCTGCGGCCAGAGAGTCTGGCGGCAGAGGATCTCACCCCGCTCGCCAATCGACGCCAGGACTTCGCCGGGCAGGAGCGGCCGTTCATCGGGGAACTTCCACATTCCGCACATCTCGATCAGCCTCCTGGTGACTCGATACAGAAGTGTCGGTGTGGGAAAAGTAATAATCAGGGTTCCGCCAGGCCGCAGCACATCGAAGTGCGCCAGCACGGCCGTCCGAGTCTCGGCGGGCGTGAAGTGCTCCACCAGGCCCACGCTGAAAACAAGATCGGCCTGCCGATCGTACGAAAGTTCCAGCACGCTCTGACGGAACAGGCCAACCGGCCGGGTATCCCCATAACGCCGGGCGAGCAGGGACAGACCAAATTCGTTAGTGTCGATTACGTCATAGAGCCGCGTCCCGATCTTGGCCCTGATCGGATCGACAAAGCAACTGTTGGCGCCGCCGATCTCCACAATCGACAGGCCGGACGTCTCCAATGGAACCCCGTATCGCCGGATCATCGAAACCAGCACCGCGGTCGTATATTTCCTGGTTACGGTCGCAGTCGCGGGAACGTTCCGGTAGTATTGGTTCCAGTCGGTTACCTGGCTGGCCGGACGACGCTCTTTGAACACAAAGTCCCTCTGCAATCAGGTTAGCAGGCGGACCACCGCGGGCGGCGCGCTCTCCAGCATCTGGCGCACGCTGCGATGCGTCACCGGATGCCGCAGGTCGGGCGCCAGCTCCGCCAGCGGCGCCAGCACGAAGCGCCGCTCCGCGATCCGCGGATGCGGAATCCCGAGGCGCGCCGTCTCCACCGTCGCCGCGCCATAAAACAGGATGTCGATGTCGATCGTCCGCGGTCCCTTGCGCAGCGTGCGCGTGCGCCCCAGTTCCCGCTCCACCCGGCCGATGCGCGTCAACAACTGCATCGGGAACAGCGCCGTTTCCGCTTCCACCACCTGGTTCAGGAACCACGCCTGATCTTTATAGTCCATCGGCTCGGTCTCGTAAATGCGCGAAGTGTGCAGCACGCGCACATCCTGCGATGCCAGCCGCTCCACGGCCTTCCGCAGATTGCCTTCGCGGTCCCCCATGTTCGAGCCGAGACTGAGATAGATTCTCTTCAATGCAACGCCCCGTTTCAAAATAACGCCGGCTGCTCGCCATCCCGCGGCTTGCGCTTTACCTGGAAGTACTCGTACGCGATGTCGGTGGCCACCCGTCCCCGCGGCGTCCGATTCAAAAAACCAAGCTGAATCAGGTAAGGTTCGTAGACTTCTTCAATCGTCTCCGCTTCTTCGGAAATGGAGGCCGCGATCGTGTTCACCCCCACCGGCCCGCCGCCATACTTTTCGAGAATCGTCATCATGATCTTCTGGTCGATCTCGTCCAGCCCGTAGCGGTCCACATCGAGCAGATCCAGCGCCTTCTGCGCCACCGTTTTGGTGATGCGGCCGTCCGCCCGCACCTCGGCGTAATCGCGCACGCGGCGCAGCAGACGGTTGGCGATGCGCGGTGTCCCGCGGCAGCGCCGCGCGATTTCCTCGCCCGCGCCGTCTTCGATCTCCACGTTCAACAGCTTCGCCGAGCGCTTCACGATGGTATGCAGTTCGGCCACCGAGTAGGGGTCCAGCCGCAGCACCAGCCCGAACCGCCCGCGCAACGGCGCGCTCACCAGCCCCTGCCGCGTGGTCGCGCCGATCGCCGTGTACTTCGGCATGGGCAGCGAGTGCGTGCGCGCGCCCGGCCCCACGCCCACCAGGATGTCCACCCGGAAATCCTCCAGCGCCGAGTAGAGCATCTCCTCCACGTCCGGCATCAGGCGGTGAATCTCGTCGATGAAGAAAACCTGGTGCAGCCGGATATTGCTCAGAATGCCGGTCAAATCCAGCTTTTTCTGCAAGACCGGCCCACTCGTGGTGGTGAACTGCACCCCGAGTTCCTCGGCGATAATCGACGCCAGCGTGGTCTTGCCCAGCCCCGGAGGTCCGTACAGCAGGACGTGATCCATCGCCTCGCCGCGCCTGCGGGCGGCCTCGATGGCAATCGACAGATTCTCTTTCAGCTTGCTCTGTCCGGTGAAATCGGCCAGCCGCCGGGGGCGGAGCCCCACTTCAAATTGCAGATCTTCGGCCTGGCGATTCCCCGAAACCAGTTCCCGGTCGGGCATGTGCTACCAGCTTACCGTACCCCCGGGGACTGACAAGACTGCCATGGATTTCCGGCCGACTTTGCCGGAAATTCGCTGGCAGTCCTGTCTGTCCCCGCATCCGCTTACCGTACCCCCGCGGACTGACAAGACTGGCATGGATTTCCGGCGCAGTTTGCCGGAAATTCGCTGCCAGTCCTGTCTGTCCCCGGTCCCGGTCGGCTTACCGTACCAGTTCCAAAGCGCGCCGGAAGAGCGGTTCAAACTCCAACGCCGCGCCGCCGGTTTTGGCCTTGCGCACCGCCGCTTCGGCCTGCGGCCGCGCGCAGCCCAGATTCAACAGCGCCGATAGCACGTCCTGATCGATCGCCGAGAGCGCTTCGGCCTGCGCCGTGCCGGGCTCGTCGCCGCCCGTGGCGGGCAGCTTATCGCGCAATTCCAGCACCATGCGCTCGGCGGTCTTCTTGCCGACGCCCGGCACCTTCACCAGCTTTTCCACCTCGCCGCGGCGGATCGACAGAATCAGATCCGGCGCCGCCAGGCCCGAAAGAATCTTCACCGCCAGCGTCGGCCCGATCCCGCTCACCGAGATCAGCTTCTCAAACAGCGCTTTCTCGTCCTGCGTCAGGAATCCGTAGAGCGCCAGCGCATCCTCGCGGACGTGGGTGTGAATCTTCAACCGCACCTCCGCGCCGGCCTCCGGCAGTTTGGTGAACGTGGATACCGGTATCGTCACGTCGTACCCCACGCCGCCCGCCTCCACGATGGCCTGGTTCGGATGCTTCTCCAGCAACACGCCGCGCAGCAAAGCAATCATGAATAGATGGTGGCATAAGGCTCCGCCTTGTGCACCATCCACTTTCAGATCCTGATATCCTAAGCCTTTGGAGGAAGTCCCATGACTCGTTCCCGCCGCAGTTTTCTGGCCTCCGGGCTCGCCTTGCCCGTAGTCGCCTCCGCTACCCGCTCCGAACAAGCGCCCCAGACCCCCGCCAGGCCGCAGAGCCCTGCCAAGGCGTTGGCCTCTGGCCCCGAGCTGCGCTACAAGGTCCTCGGCAAAACCGGCCTGAAAGTGACCACGGTCGGATTCGGCTGCATGGTCACTTCCGATGGCAGCGTTGTCGAGCGCGCCGCCGACATCGGGATTACCTATTTCGATACCGCGCGCAACTACCAGACCGGCAACAACGAGCGCATGGTGGGCGCGGCGCTCAAGAAAAAACGCAAGGACATCGTCCTCTCCACCAAGACCGAGGGCCGCAACAAAGAGGATGCGCTCGCCCAACTCGATACCAGCCTCAAGGAACTCGGCACGGACTTCGTGGACATCTGGTATCTGCACGGCAAGACCACGCCCGCCGATGTCAACGACGGCCTCATCGAGGCCCAGCAGATCGCCAAAAAGGCGGGCAAGATCCGCTTCGCCGGCGTCAGCACGCACAGCGGGCAGAAGGAACTGATCCCCTTCCTCGCCAAGAATCCGAACATCGACGTGATTCTCACGCAATATAACTTCTCCATGGAACCCTTCATGAACGAGGCGATCGATCAGGCGGCCAAGGCGGGCAAGGGAGTGGTGGCGATGAAAGTCATGGCGGGCGGGTTCCGCCGCCCGCAGCCCGGCAACCTGATCCAAGAGAAGCTGAAGCGGGATGGAGCCATGCTGGCCGCGCTCAAGTGGGTGGTGCGCAATCCCAACGTCCACACCACGGTCCCGAGTATGACCGACATGGACCAGTTGGATGAGAACCTCCGCGCATTCGCCCAACCGTTCTCCGCGGCCGATGAAAAAATCCTGGCCCTGCAACTCGACCATATCCGCCCCATGTACTGCCGCATGTGCGGCGAATGCGCCGGCCAGTGCCGCCAGGGCCTGCCGGTGGCCGATGTGCTGCGCTTCCTCACCTACGCGGATGGCTACGGCCAGTTCGCCCTGGGGCGCGAGCGATTCCTGCAATTGGACGCCGCCCATACCGCGGTCCGCTGCACCGAGTGCCCCGGCTGCACCGTCCAATGCCCTTACGGCGTACACGTGGCCCAACGCCTCATCCGCGCGCAGGATCTGTTCGCATGTTGAAGCTGGTGTGCGGCGCTGGCCTGTTTGCCGGCCTTCTGGCAGCCGCCAATCCCGCCTGCAACCTCGTGCCCGGCTGGACGCCGCAAGGTGACCCTCGCAGCTTTGCGGCCGACAATCTGTTCGAATACATGGACGGCAACGCCGAAGGCTACCTGCTCTACGGCTTCCGGAACATGCACGGCGTGACTTGCCTCAAGGGCGGCGTCACGCTGGTCATCGACATCTCCGATTTTGGCGATGCCGATTCCGCCTACGGCATGTTCTGCGCCAATCGCGACCTGCGCCAGCCGCCCGCCAAACTCGGCATGGGCGGCCAGATTGTGCCGCGGAAGGCGATTTTCGCCAAGGGCCCGTATTACGTGGAGGTCGCCGCCGAGCCCGAAGGCGATCACACCGCGACCCTCCAGGCGTGGACCGCCGCGCTCGAAAAAATTGCCCCCGGCACTAACGATCCCCCCGTGGCGCTCTCCTGGTTCCCCGCCGCGGGGCAGCAGTCGCTCCGCCTGGTGCCGGAGAGCGTCCTGGGCATCCGTCTGCT
>JADGNT010000740.1 GCA_017883345.1 Candidatus Solibacter sp.
CCGGGTGTTACGCCGGCGCTCACAAAAGGGGAAAGTCTCTGCCATCCGGCTGGGTCGTCTTTTCACACGCTGGTTGCCTCGTCCCAGGGTGGTGCATCCATACCCGGAGCAGCGCTTTGCCGCCACCCATCCGAGGTCAGAGCCGTATGCGGTAATTCCGCTCGTACGGATCCGTGCGGGGGGTGCGAGGCAACTCGCATCCCTACCGCGACGGGTACCCTCTGGGTCCGCCTGCCAACCGATTCTTTCACAGCGTCTGAGGGAGCGGTTACGCACCCTCATCCCAGGCGGTTTGCGCTTTCCGATATACGGGCCTGATAAACTTGTTCTTTACGCAGGAAGCGAGAGGAGACCCCATGAGCACCAGCACGAATCTGAGCGAAGCGTTCGCCGGCGAGAGCCAGGCCAGCCAGAAATACCGGGCGTTTGCCCGCAAGGCGGAGCAGGACGGTCTGCCGAATGTCGCCCGTCTGTTTCGTACCGCCGCCGAGGCGGAGGTGGTTCACGCGCAGGGCCACTTCAGATCCATGGACGGCGTGGCTTCGACGCTCGACAACCTGAAGGCGGCGATCGCGGGCGAGACTTACGAGTTCACCACCATGTATCCCCCCATGCTCGCCGAGGCGGAGTCCGAAGGACACCGGGCGAGGTTCATGTTCGGGTACGCGATGAAAGCCGAGGCCGTGCACGCCGAGTTGTACAAACGCGCGTTAGAGGCCGTGGAGCAAGGCAAAGACCTGGCCGAAGCGGGCTTTTACCTGTGTCCGGTCTGCGGAAATATCGAGTTCGGTACGCCGCCGGATACCTGCCCGATCTGCGGCACGCGCAAAGAGAAATTCGTGGGCGTGGCATAAGTTGCTTTCTCATTTCGCCAGAAACAGCAGGAAGCGCCCGATCTCGATGGGCGGGCCGATATCCTTGTAGAGCGCGATCTTCTGCTGGTTGGCGATGCAGTCGGGGCACAGCACCGCGCAGGGAAGCGGGGCGCCGGCGGCCGCGTAGCGCGCCGACGGGTTGGCCACGCCGGTATGCACGAAGCGGACTCTTGGGTTGCGCTCGCGGAGCAGCGCCAGGAAGGGGTACTCCACCTGGTTCTCGCTGGTGTCGAGACCGACCCGGGTGCAGCCGGACCGCGCCGTGCGGTCCACCGATTCCAGATACGAGGGGCGGTTGTTCCACTGGCCCATGTCGGAGAAATAGTTGGCGTCGCGGGCGGTGACCCACAGGCTGAGCGGCCCCTTGAGCGGACGCGTCCAGTTTTCGAAAAGGACGGGCCGCGCGTTGTTCACCAGGAAGAGCGCGAGGATCACGGCCGCCGCCGGATAGCGGAGTTTCTCCACCAGGAGAGCGGCCAAGGGCGCGCCCAGCACGAAGAGCGGTAACTCCAGGCGCGCCAGGAAGGGCTGCCACTTCAGGTACAGGCAGAACAGCAGGAAGGCGGCGACGAGGGCGGCGGCGTACAGCGTCCATTGCCGGTTGCGGGTCCCTAATGCGAAAACCGCGGCGGCGACGATCAGCAGCAGGTGCCAGCGGTTGTTGGCGTTGGCTTCGTGGTTGGCATTCAGCGGCGGCGCGTAGCGGGCGCCGGGCCAGGTGGTGTCGCGATCCTGCGGGTCGATCCCGAGCGCGCGGTGAATCCGCACCACCACGTCGTAGACCGACTGGTTCCAGCGGGGACTGCGCGCGCCCAGTTGTTCGGAGGTATGGCGCAGAGCGTTAGAGACGGCGGGCTTCCACGTGAGGTGTTCGTTGCGCCAGCGGAAAACTCCGTTGGCTTGCGCGGAATCGAAGCCCAGCGGCGAACCCGAGAGTTGCAGATTGCGCGCGTACTGCGGTCCGTTGAGAAGGCAGATGGCGGCGGCGATCCAGGCCAATTGCCGGCGCGGCAACACGGCGGCGGCGTAGAGCAGCACGGGTGGCAGGAAGAGGTACGCGGTACCCTTGGTGGCCAGGGCGAGAGCCGCCGACAGAGCCAGGTACGGCGCGTCGCGGCGGGCGGCAAAGTAGACCGCGCAGACCAGCCAGAAGGCGAGCAGGAAATCGTTCTTGGCGCCGGAAGCTTGCAGGATGGCGTTGGGCAGCGTGGCACAAAAGAGCGCGGCCCACGCCTGGGAGCGGGTGTTCAGGCCCAAGGCGGCGGCGATGGCCGAAACGCCAACGATGCTGCCGGCGTAGGCGGCGAAGGCGATGAGGTTGATTAGTCGATCGCCGCCGGTGAGTACGTAGGTGTGCAGCATGAGGTACTCGGCCAGGGGTTGTAACATGATCTGGTTGAGGTACGGGGTAGGGAAGAAGGCGACGCTGCCGGATTGCGCCCAGTACACGACGCGCGGCAGGTGATAGGTCATGGCGTCGGCGCTGTTGGGCGGGCTGAGGATGGCGGTCAGGGCGACGATGCCGCCGATCGCCAGGGTGAATACGGCGAGGCCGGTTTCGAGCGGAAGGAAGCGCCACTGCACAGCGGCGCGGGGTCTCAGCCGAGCCCACACCAACACCGCGAGCAGCCACGCCGCGCCGAGCGGCCAACGGGTCAGCAGGTGGAACGGGCTCAGCAGTTCCGTGAGCACCAGGGCAGCGGTACCCACGAGGACTGCGGTGTGGAGGACATAGTCGCGCAAAGCTCAGTTTACCCGGGAACGGCGGCCCGCGAGCAAACTCGCCGCCAACCGCCGCCCCGGCGAGTTTCCCCGGGGGAACGGTGCCGCTTTGTGCTCAGCCATTCCTGCCCGAAATCGAACGGGCGCGCGGGAGCTGCCATGGTGTCAATCGCTTTGCTGCGTAGGTTCAGGATACCTGGACACCGGTCGCGCCCGGTTTGTGACATCCGCCGGCAATTTGTCAGAGTCTGACAAATCAACCACTCTAAGTAGTTGATTCCAAAGAATCACGCATCTCAGATTCGTCGGAGTCTGATCAATCGGCGAGAAGCGGGTCCAGGGGGACCGTCCCCAGAGGGGACCCCAGGACCCGGGGGTCCGCCCCACCATTCGCCTGCACTCTTTGACGGAATTGCGCGTCATCCACTCAGAATCTATGCGCAAATGGCTGGTGTTTTTGCTGGCGGGCGGTGGGCTTAAAGCCGCCATCATCAAGGGGTCCGTAGTGGAGAACCAGACTGGCAAGTCGCTGGCGCGCACCCTGGTCTCCATCCAGCCGCTGCCCGGCGGCGCCGGCCCCACCGGGACGGTACGCACCAATAGCTACGGCATGTTCGAATTCGTCGACCTGCCGGCGGGCGGGTACCTGATCCATGC
>JADGNT010000741.1 GCA_017883345.1 Candidatus Solibacter sp.
ATGCGTCCGGTAGTGATCGTAGTAGTAAGGATACGGATAACGATACATCATCGGATACCACGATCCGCCATAGTAGTAGCCGCCGCTGCGCGTCGCATCCTGGCAGGCCATCTCATTGAACGACCCCTGCTCGCAGGGATCCCGCCGGGACCGCCCGCACGACGCGAGGCCCACCGCCGCCACCACCGTCAAAGTAACCTTTGTCGATTTCTTCATGACTACTTCACAATCAACGTAGACTCCGCCCCAAACCTCTTATAGCCGCTATACGCAATCCGCAGCCGGATTCTCTGCGGCCCGGTGCGAAATTGCAGTGTATCATCGGCGTAAGTATATACCGGAAACCAATGCTTGCCATCCAGCGGCTTGCGAATTGTGGTGAACCGCGGGAACAGATTCTCCGTCTTGGTGGTCCGAATCTGCGGCACCGCCTGGCCTTCCATGCGCACGATATTGTATTCCTTCTTGTCCACCCAGATCATGCCGTCGAAGAAGCGCTGCCCTTGCAGAATCTGCCGCGGACGCACCTGCAGCACCCAGCAATCCACCTCATCGACGGTCTCATCGCCGCGGAACTTCGTCTCGTAATTCCATACCCGGTCCTCCGTCAGTACCAGCGGCTGGATGTTGCGGATATCCTCGAAATCCTGTTCGGTGAGGATCAGATTTTTCAGCGCGTTGCTGGGGTTCCCCACCACCCGCTCCGTCCGGTCGTGCCGCGGCGAAAAGATTACGTCGCGCGTCTCGCGATACTGCCCGCGCGCCCCGCCATGATCGTCCAGTTCGTCGATCGTGACGCCCTGGCGATACGTGTATTCATTGCGCTCGGTCTCGGTTTCCGTCTCGCGATGCGCCACCAGTTTCGCCAGGTTCGGCGGCGGTTCCTGAGCGCGCGCCTGGGGTACCAGAAATGCCGCCAGAAGTGCAGCCAGAAGAGCCGCCAGAAGCACGGATGTTAGAATGAGCGCGATGGCGAAGACGTCCGGCGGCTTCCGGGCAACCCTGCTGATCGGCTGGCCGCTGCTGTGCGCGATCGGACTCGTGTTCGCTCGCTGGAAGGGCATCCCAAGCTGGGCGGCGCTACCGTCACTCGCCGCCTTCCTCGTCGTCTACCCATTCTATCTGGCGCCGGCCTTCCCCCGCGTGCGCCAACAACTGGCGGGCGCGCCCCTGCCCGGTTTCCTCATCGCCTCCGCCGTCCTCCCCTACCTCGCCTGCTGCTGCGGCGCCATCCAGTTTCAGTTGGTCAGCTTCGTCAAACTGATCGCGCTGGCCCTCGCCCTCGCACTCTGGTACCGCATCCTGCCCGCGGTCCCCATGGTGGACGTGGGTTTCCTGGTGCTCATCGTGGCCGTCAAACTCGGCAGGTATGGCGCGCCCATCTATCCCGTGCCCTTCAAAGGAGTCGAAATCGGCATCCTCGGCGACCTCGCTCTGTTCAACATGGCGGTCCTGGTCCTGATGCTGGAGCGCCGCATCCGCGAAACCGGCTTCGGCTTCCTGCCCACCGCCAACGACTGGCGCATCGGTCTCCGCAACTACCTCTACTTCCTGCCCGCCGGCGCCGTACTCGCCTACCTGCTGCACGCCGGGCGCCTGGCCGTCCCGTCGGATCCGCTGAAACTGACCGCCTACTTCATCGGCTTCCTGTTCGGTTTGACACTGGCGGAGGAGTTCCTCTTCCGCGGCGTGCTCCAGCAGTGGATCGAAGACTGGACTTGGAGCCGCCGCAGCGCGCTGATCCTCACCTCGATCCTCTTCGGCGGAGTGCACCTCTGGTTCCGCCACTTCCCCAACTGGCAATGGGTGATCATCGCCGGCACCCTGGGCTGGTTCTGCGGCCGCGCCCGCAATCAAGCCGGCAGCATCCGCGCCGCCATGGTGACCCACACCCTGGTGATCACCACGTGGCGGGCCTTCCTCGCCTAGGGACTGACATGACTGACATGGATTTCCGGCGCCGTTTGCCGGAAATCCGCTGGTAGTCCTGTCTGTCCTCGGTGTCCACACCGGAGGTGCATTATTCTCCGCGACTGGCAAGCCTCTCTTGATCTGCTTACCGTAGAATGGGGGGTCGGGTGCATGGTGCCCTCCGTTCGGCTGTCGGCAAGAAGGACTGCGATTGAGACTTTATCTGGATGCCTGTTGTTTGAACCGCCTGACAGACGATCAGAGCCAAGTTCGCGTTCGCAATGACGCCGAAGCGGTTGAAGGCATTCTTCGTCTGACACGTGCAGGACAGGTAACTTGGGTGAGCAGCACCACACTTGAGATCGAGATCAGCCGCAATCCGGATGCAGAGCGCCGGCACGACGTTGCCGCACTCCTTGCCTTCTCGAATGAAGTCGTGGTCCCACGATCACGCTCGGCCGAGCGCGCCACGTTCCTTCAGAAGCTTGGGTTCGGCACGTTTGACGCTTTGCATCTGGCGAGCGCGGAGCAAGGCCAAGCCGACGTGTTCCTGACAACCGACGACGACCTGCTTCGCCGCGCCGGGCGATACCGCAACGAGCTTCGCATGCGCGTCCAGAACCCGGTATCCTGGTATCAGGAGGTGGCGCTATGATCCCCCTTGAAGAGACGAGCGATGAAGACTTCGAGCGGCATGCCCTCGCGATTCTGCAGCGCGAACTGGGGCTGGACGGTCTCGCTCGCTTCCTCCGCATTTATCGATCGGGCTCTGGCGACTACACCCGCGATCGCCACCGCTGGCTGGAAGGCGCCACAATCCAGGAAATCATGGCCGAAGTAGAGCGTCCGCACAAGCCCGCCGCTTAAGCGGCGCCTTACTTCCCAATCCTCACCTCCGGCGGCTACGGCAGTTTTCCACCTGGATTTTGCATACGATCACTGCTCTTCTTGGGTCTCCTTGCCTGCTCCGGCAAAATGGGTAAGGTCCCTTGAAACGTAGCGTTGCTCGATTGCGCTCACTGCACGTAGCCTTGGCTGTCCAAAATCGATTCTATCCGACGGCAGCGGAGCTTGACAAGTACGGATAGGCCTCGTAACACGCCGTCCACGTCACCCAACTCCCCGGACCGTCGCTGGCGGAAGCCATTGGGCCGTAACGTTGCCCTACCGCACAACAGCTTGCTGGGCTAGAGTTGCAGAACAGTGCGCAGGCCTTCATCGACGGAGTTCTGCAGGCGCGGTGGCAGCGTGCCAGCGCGCTCGGTCAGAAAACTGCGGTCGAGGGTCAGGAGTTGGGAGACATTGACGACCGAATCGCGGGGAAGGCCGGCCGAGCGCG
>JADGNT010000077.1 GCA_017883345.1 Candidatus Solibacter sp.
CAATATCCGCTTCTGCCAGCAGTTTGTGCGGCGGCTGCTGGATTTCAGCCGTCGCGCGCCGGCGCACAAGCAACCCGAACCGCTGGGCAGCACGGTGGAGTCGGTGCTCAGTTTTCTTGCCCCGCAGGTGCTCGCCAAACGCGCCCGCCTGCACGTGGACGTGTCGGCCGCGAACGGCGCCAAGGTGCTGGCGGACCGTAACCAGCTCGAAGCCCTGTTCCTGATTCTGGTCAGCAACTCGCTCGATGCTGTGCCCGACAGCGGCCACATCGATGTCCGCTGCCGCCTTCTTCCCGAGTGCGTCCAGGTCGAGGTCGCCGACGATGGGTGCGGGATCGCACCCGAGCATCGCACCCGCATCTTTGAGCCCTTCTTCACGACCAAGCCGGCCGGGAAGGGGACCGGGTTGGGGCTGGCCATTGCCCGCAACATCGTCAACGAACACGGCGGCTCGGTCCGTCTCGAGAGTGGGCCCGGTCAGGGGACCACGGCCATCGTGGAACTGCCGCTCTGGGTTGAAAGCGGCGTTCCCCAAGGAGTCCACGCATGAAAGGACCCTCCAGCCCGTCCAGCTGCACCATCCTGGTAGTGGACGACGACGCCAACCTTACCGCCACGATGAAAGATTTCCTGTCGCCGCAGGGGTACGCCGTCGAAACGGCCCACTCCGCGGAGGAAGCCCTCGCCGCGCAACAGCGCAATCCACGCATTTGTCTTGCCCTGCTTGACCTGATCATGCCCCTGACCGACGGGCTCACCCTGATGGAGCAATTGCGCCAACAAAATCCGGAGCTTGCCGTCATCATCATGACCGGCTTCGCGACCATCGAGACCGCGGTGGAGTCCATCAAGCGCGGCGCCGAAGACTACCTCACCAAGCCCTTCGAGCCCGATGCCGTGCAGAAAAAAGTCGGCCGCGTCATGGAAGTCTTCGAGCTGCGCTCGCGTGTCACCAAGCTGGAGGCGAATGTTCAAAAGTACTGCCCGTCCTTTGAGTCTCTTGTTTACGTATCTCCGCTGATGCAACGCGTGGTGGAACGGGCACGCACCGCGGCGGAATCCAAGACGCCGGTGTTGATCCTGGGCGAGACCGGCACCGGCAAGGAGCTGCTGGCGCGCGCCATTCACGGCGCCAGCCCCCGCGCTTCGGCGCCCTTTGTGCCGGTGAACTGTGGCGCGTTGCCGCGCGAACTGGTGGAAAGCGAATTATTTGGCTTCCGGCGCGGCTCGTTTACCGGAGCCTTTCATGACGGCCCGGGAATCTTTGTCTCCGCGAACCGAGGCACCATCTTCCTCGATGAAATTGGCGAGATGCCCAAGGACGTCCAGGTAAAACTTCTGCGCGTGCTGCAGGAGAACGAAGTACGCCCGGTGGGCAGCACCAAGCCGGTATCGGCGGATGTGCGGATCATTGCCGCGACCAATCGCCCTATCGGCGAATTGCGCGCCGAATACTTGCGGCAGGACTTTTATTTCCGCGTGGCGACGATCACCCTGGAGATCCCGCCGCTGCGCGCGCGTCCCGAGGATGTCCTGGTCCTGGCACAACATTTTTTGCAGCGGCTTTCCGAGCGCTATGACCGGCAGATCAGTTCCAGCCGTGCCGCCATGGAGCTTCTCCTGAAGTACGGATTTCCCGGCAACGTGCGCGAATTGGAAAATGTGCTGGAGAACGTGGCCGCAATGTCCCGAGATGATCCCCAAGTGGTCACGGCAAGGGACCTGAAGGGTTTGCTGGATCCGGCTGGCTTCCACGACGTGCTGGCCAAGGGTATGGAGCAGACCCTGGCCATTGAACCGCTGGAAAAGTTGGCGATTGAGCGGGCCCTTCGGCTGACTGACGGGAATCGCAGCAAGGCCGCGCTGCTGCTGGGAATATCGCGCGACACGCTCTACCGGAAGCTGCGGGAGTTTGCGGCAGAGACGACGTGAATCTTGGCGAAAGATGTCCGAATACCTGACATGTCTTGCCGCGCGCCGTTGGCTGCTGTCTTTGTGCTCGGAGTGAACCTCCTGCGCGGCATGGACTTGGATGAAGGAGCAGCCGTCTTACTTTGGTTGTCCGCGTGCCTCTGTAAATAGTGGGAGGGAGTCTCGGTGCGCCTTGAAGTGCCTCGCCGGTTGATGATCTGGGGAGCGATCGCGCTCGGCGCCGTACTGTTGTTCAGCGGTGCGTTGGTGACGCAGAGCCGCCGCGTGCGCACCCGCTCGCCCATGTTTTTGTCCGCCAGTCCCATCCAGGGCAGCCAGTTGTTCCAGGTCAAGGGTTGTTCGCGTTGTCACTCGGTCAACGGCACGGGCGGGAAACTCGCGCCCGATCTGGGCCGCAGCCAGGCCGCCGAAGCCAGCGTTTCGCAGTTGGTGGTGGCGATGTGGAACCACGCGCCCCAGATGTGGGAACGCATGCGGGTGGAAAAGGTGGAGTATCCCGTGCTGAGTTATGAAGAGGTGGCGCAACTCCTCGCCTACTTGTACATCGCGCGGCATGCTGACGAGCCCGGCGATGCCGTGCGTGGCAAACAACTCTTCGCTGCCAAAGGATGCATCCGCTGTCACTCGGTTCATGGGCAGGGCGGCAGGATCGGCCCCGACCTCGCTGAGGTTTCCGGCGTGGACACTCCCATGGCATGGACGCAGGCGATGTGGAATCACAGCGACGCCATGCAGGCCCGCATGCGCGAGGTGAAGCTGGACTGGCCGCAGTTCGATAATTACGAGTTGCGCGATTTGTTTGCCTATGCGCGCCAGGTTTCCAAACCGCAGATCGCGGCGGGCGATCCGCAGCACGGCTGGAAAGTCTTTCAGAAACAATCGTGCAATGCGTGTCACTCGATTAAGGATGAAGACGATCAACGCGTCGGGCCGAACCTGGGCCCCTCCCTCAAAGTTCCACCGACATTTACCCAGTTCGGCGGCCTGATGCTCACCCATGCTCCCCAGATGGGACGCGCCATGAAGGAACATGGCATCGAGCGTCCCCAGTTCGCCGGCGAAGATATGGCCGATCTCTTCGCATTCCTCTATAGCCTGCGGTACGTGGAACCGAGCGGCTCTCCGCATGTGGGCGAAAGCGTGTTTTCCTGGCGCGGTTGCAACCGCTGCCACGGCGAGAGCGCGCAGGGCACGGCTCGCGCTCCCGCTTTGCGCGGCCGCGGAACGGGCTACACGTCGGTATCGCTCGCTACGGCTCTGTGGGCGCATGGCAGCCGGATGTATCGCGAGAGCCGCGCCCTCGGGATGGGATGGCCGACCTTGTCAGAGGGCGACGTCGGCGATCTGCTCGCATTTCTCAACTCGCCCGTGCAGACATCGTCCGCCAAGAAGTAACTCCTCACGGCATGTGTACGGTTTTCTGACACAATCCGCCGTACACATTGGCATGGGCCGCTATTTTTCCCGCAGTCGTCCTGGTCCTTGAGCTCATCCGCCCCCTAATCCAGAGGACACCAGCGCATCGGAACGTGTGAGCGGTTGTGTCTTAACCGCCGGGGCGCTTGGCTACCTAAGTGCCTGTACAGGGCAAGCTCCTGGAACCATCGGTTAATTTCGAGCCCTGGTTCACGGCTTGAGCGAGCACGCATTTTTCCTGGGCCGCAGCCCACAGCGCATGACGGCCGGCCCACATCATTGCGCGAGTGATACGCGTTGTGACTGTCCGATCTACCCGTGTGATTTCGTCAGAATTTCTGACAGTTCATGGCTCGTGACCTGCGGCGCGTCGGCTTTCGTGCTCTCAGCGAGCGCTCTTCCTGCGACGTAACCGCAGCATTTCAGGCCCTTTAGCCGCGATTTCAGCGGACCACAAGCTCTGCCTCACGGCGGTGGCCGTGCAATTGCATTTGCAACAGCGAAGCTTGGGGCGAAGTGTACGGCGAGTCTCCGACCCGCACTCGCACCGGCTGGCAGTTCGGGCAAAGGCATTAGGAGCCAGAGGCATGGACCAGGCAAGAAGGATGGGTCGAGCAGTGCGCTGGATTGCGTTGGTGTTTGCAGCCTGTCCGCTGTTGATCGCCGCTGCGGGCGATGCCGGGAAAGGGCCCTCGCCGGGTCCGGCGGTGGCTTACATCGGCAGTGAGCGCTGTGCGGACTGCCACGCGGCGCAGTTCGAACACCTCAAACAGACCACGATGGGCAAGATCTTCTTGCGCAATCCGCGCACGCCGCTGGAGAAGCAAGGTTGTGAGGCATGCCATGGGCCGGGAGCTGCGCACGCCGACAGCAACGGCAAGATCGGCCTGATTCGCTTCACCAAGAATTCGCCACAACCGATCGAACTGCGCAACGACCAGTGCCTGCAGTGCCATGAGAAGGGCAACCGGTTGTTTTGGAGAGGCAGCACGCACGAAAGCCGGGGCGTGGCTTGTACCTCCTGTCACCAAGTCCATACCGAGCAGACATCCGTGGCAGCAGACCGCTTCCAGGAGCCGCTTTCGGAGAACCGGCAATTCGTGAAACCGACGCAGATGGAAGTCTGTTTCCAGTGCCACCAGATGCGCCGCGCCCAGCTCCAGCGCTCCTCGCACATGCCCTTCCGCGAGGGCAAGGTGACGTGCAGCAGTTGCCATAACCCGCACGGCACACCGAATCCCAAGCTGCTGATCGAGGCCACGGTGAATGACACCTGCTACAAGTGCCACGCCGAGCGCCGCGGGCCGTTCCTGTGGGAGCACCCGCCGGTGATGGAAAACTGCTTGAACTGCCACGACGCGCACGGCTCCACCAATCCGACTCTGCTCAAGGTGCGAGCGCCTCGTCTGTGCATGCAATGTCACGACGTCAGCGGACACAATTCCGATCCGCTATCGCTCAGTCCCAATCCGCCACGGATCAGTGCCAACCAGCAGATCAGCACCCGTGGGTTGCGAGTGATCAACCGTTCCTGCACCAACTGCCATGCCCAGATCCACGGATCCAATCACCCCGCTGGGTCGCGGTACCTGCGCTAGAGGAGGAGGCTTATATGACGAACCGTGCATTATCTAAGTCTTTCGCCTTGAGCGTAGCCGTGGCGGGACTGCTGTTGTTCTCGACCGTGGCATTCTGTCAAGAAGAGTCGAGCGAGAATCACGGCTCGGTTGAAGTGGGCGTCCGGCAAAACTGGGGCACCGTCTACGGAAGGGCGACCGCGAACTCTCTATTTCCATCGTTTCCCGCCACCACGGGGGGCGCGTATCCGCAAGCCTCCGGCGGCCCTTTCACGGCGCAAGCCCTCGGCTACACACCCGGCTTTGGCAGTTCCCGGTTCTTTGAATATCGCGATATGCCGAACGGCTTCTACGTGAAAAGCTTCCGGGCGGACCTGGACAACGTGCTGGGAAGGAACCTGTACGTCAAGGTGCAGGGCCGCGACAGCATTGAAAAAGACCAGGCCTACTTGCTGACGGTGGGACAGTACGGCAAGGCGAAATTCCAGTTCCGCTGGGACGACACGCCGCACGTCTTCACCAACACGGCGCAGAGCCTTTTCATACAGACGGCCCCAGGGTACTTCAACGTCTCGGCGCCCATTCAGACGACCTTGGCAGCCGGCGCCTCTACCTGTACGTATCAACAAATCGTGGGCGGCACTTGTGGACTGACGAACACCATCAATGGGCTGTTCTCCACCGTCACGCCGATTTCGCTCGACGTGCGCCGCCGGACCGCCACCGCCAGCTTCGCCTGGACGCCCACGGCGAACTGGGATATCCGCACTTCGTACGCACAGGAGAACGAGAGCGGGTCCCGTCCCTTCGGCAACGCTTCGGGCTTTGAATTTCCTGAACCCATCAAGTACCGCACCCAGCAGTTCAGGGTTGGCGCGGAATACGGCGGGCACCACTGGGGAGTGCAGGTCGGGGTCGTAGGCTCGATTTTCGATAACCGCATCAGCAGCCTGACTTTTGTCAGCCCCTTCAGCACGAATGCCACGCTCAACCAGGGTCGCACGGACCTCTATCCGTCCAATACCGCCATCAATGTTCCCATCGCGGGAGCTTTTGACCTGACCAAGTACGTGCGGGTGATGGGGAGCATTGTGCCCGGGTGGATGAAACAGAACGACGCTTTCCTGCCCTACAGCGTCAACTCCGGGACCACCGGATGCCCCGGCGGCCAGCCGTGTAATTCGGTCGCCGCATTGCCGGCGAGCAGCCTGAACGGCAGCAAGACCACCCTGGCCATGAACTACACCGTGGCCACCAAGCCCATTCATCGCCTGAGCTTCGTTGCGCGTTACCGCTCCTACGATTACTACAACGACAGTTCCACGATCGCATTCCCGGGAGTTGTCGTGACCGATGGCGCCACCTTCAGCTCTGGTGGCGATAATGCGCGCGTCTCCGTGCCCAAAGGATTCGACCGCAAGAATGTCGAATTCGAAGGGTCGTGGCAATTCAGGAAGGACGATCGGGTGAAGGTCGGTTACGCGCTGGAGAGAATGGATCGCCAACATCGTGATATCAGCCGCACCCAGGAAGGGACCTTCTCCACTTCGATTGACCTGAATCCCAACAAGATGACGTTGGTGCGGTTTTCCTACAAGCACTCGGACCGCACCCCAGGCCCTTACAAGAACAACGACGAGAGCTACCTGAACGGCGAGGGCGGGACCGCCCAAATGTTCGCTTTCCGGCGCTTCGACGAGGCGCAGCGGACCCGCGATCGCGGGGAAGCGTTGTTGCAGGTCAGTCCTTTGCAGTCGCTCACCTTCTCTGCGGTTTTCAGTACCGACCAGAATGCCTACGCCAATCATCTCACCGCCACCGAATGCGCGGAAACCAATGCGGAAGCGGTAGCGCAGGCCGCGTTGTCGTCAGCGACGCTGGTGGCGCCGTTCAATCCTTCCTGCCTCAGCTACGGATTGCAGAAGGACATCAGTTCCAGCTACAGCTTCGACGTCAACTACAGCCCGATTGCGCAACTCGTGTTCTTCGGTGAGTTCTCGCACGAGAGGTTCAATTACCAGCAGCGCGGGCGCGACCGCACTTATGTCACGAGCCTGCAGGCGGCCCCGGCGGTGCTTACGGGCGTGAAGGGCGCCTATGACGATCCCTCCAATGACTGGTTTAGCTGGAGCAACACCCACATCAACACCTACTCCGCCGGCGTTGATATCTACATGAAGAGAAAGAAGGCGGTGCTGACCTCCTTCTACAGCCTGTCAGCCGCCAGCGGCGACATTCTCACCACCCTGCTCAGCGATAGTCCCACCATGAACATAAACAACGTCACCACGGCGGCGCTGGTCACGCCGGCGCTGGCGGGCGGAAGCGGTTATTACAACTATCCGAGCACAACCAACCGGCTGCACCAGGTCGTCACCTCGGTGAAGTTCGCCATCACTAAGAACATCACGCCGAAAATCGAGTACCGGTTTGAGCGCTATGACCAGCATGACTGGCAGAGCGACATCATGCTGCCTTACATGTCCGCCTACGACCCGGGGTCTTCCTACAGCACGAGCGCGTCCCGGTTGGGCGGAGGCGCACAAAAGTATCTGTACCTGGGGGCGGACGCTCCTTCGTACCAATCGCACGTCCTCTCCGGCAGCGTCGAATGGCGTTTTTAGGCTTCAGACACAGTGTTCGTGCAAACAGAGAAACAGTACATAACGGGAGAAGCACAAATGATGAAAAGTAATCATTCCAAGAGACTGGGCATGATGGTCCTGATGGTTCTGCTGTTTGGGACCCTCAGCGCCATGGCGGGCCCGCGCGTAATCCAGATCACTGCCGACGAGGATGGCAAGTTCAAGGTCCCAGGGCAGAAAAAGCCAATGATCACGCTGAAGGCGCAGGAAGTGGTGGTGCTGCGCATTACCTCGCACAAGGGCAGTGACTGGGAAAAGGACGGCGCCGTGCACAGCTTCACGATCAATGCGCTGAAAGACCAGGGATGGGACCTGCGCCTGAAAGAAGGCACGAAGGATTTCACCGTCTCGGCGCCGGCCGAACCCGGGGAATACGTTGTCGAATGTACGGTTCGCTGCGGCAAAACACATGACGATATGAAGATGAAATTGATCGTCACGCCGTAGCGAAACGGAGGCCCGCTTTATCGGCCCGCTCCATCGGCCCGGATCTATCGGCCCTGACTGGAGGTGTGACGTGATGCGGAGACTCGTTTTGATCATGATCGTACTGGCTGCGCTGGCGTTCCTGGTTGAGCAGGCGCACAGCGAAACTGGCGAGCGCACTGCGCAACGGATCGCTTGTACTTGAGGAGGCCCAATGGAGGTAACGCGGCGGGGTTTTGTTCAGTTTCTCGCCCGTGGTGCAGGCGCAGTCGCCGCGGTGGGTGTGGCCTGGAAGGCGAGCGCCTCAAAGCTGTTTCACGAAGTGTTGCCGGCCCGGTCCATTGCCCCCGGCAATCAGAAGTGGGTAATGGTAATTGACCTCGCCAAGTGCGATGGCTGCCGCGATTGCACCCGCGCCTGCACCGCCATGCACCACATTCCTCCCATGCAGGAATGGATCAAGGTTTTTGAGGTCGCCGACAACCCTGCCGCGGGAGCGTATTTTCTCCCGCGCCCTTGCATGCAATGCGACAACCCGCCTTGCGTCCGCGGCTGTCCTGTCGGCGCGACCTACAAGCGCAGCGACGGCATCGTCATGCAGGATGACGACCGCTGCATTGGCTGCCGCAATTGCATCGCACAGTGCCCCTATTCGGCGCGCTCGTTTAATTGGGGCGAACCGCCGCACACTCCCGAGGAACTCGCCCGTCCGTACTCCGTCGAGTACAACTACCCGCACCGCAAGGGCACGGTCGAAAAGTGCATCTTTTGCCCCGAGCACCTGCGTGCCGGCAAGCTACCCGCCTGCGCCAGTACCTGCAAGATGGGAGCTATCTATTTCGGCGACGAACTGGAGGACGCCGTCACCAACGGCAAGGGCGAGACGGTCCAGTTCACCAAGATTGCCAAGCGTGGCGCGGGCTTCCGCCTGATGGAGGAACTCGGCACCGAGCCGCGCGTTTACTATCTGCCGCCGGCAGCCAGGAAGTATCCCGGTCCTGACGAGCAGAAACAGGCCGTAAGTATGGCCGGCATGGAGCACTCGTAATGGAACCCAGAGTAATGGAACCCAGAGAAGAGAACCTGTTGCGCTCGATGACCCAGACCAGTTGGCGCTTTTATGCCTGGGTGGGATTCCTGGGCACGATCCTGCTGGTTGGCCTCGTCGCCTTCATCCAGCAACTTCGTCACGGACTCATCGTCACCGGCATGCGCGACCAGATTTCCTGGGGAATCTACATCACCGACTTTGTCTTCTTCATCGGCATCAGCCACGCCGGCACCCTGATCTCGGCCATCCTGCGCGTCACCAACACCGGGTGGCGCACACCAATTACGCGCATGGCGGAAGCGGTCACCGTGTTTGCCCTCTGTATCGGTGCGCCCATCGTCATTATCGACATGGGCCGGCCTGACCGCATGCTGAATATCTTCCGCTATGGCCGCATCCAGTCGCCGATCATCTGGGACGTGCTCGGGGTCTCGACCTATCTCACCGGCTGCATCCTCTATTTCTATATTCCCATGATCCCGGACCTGGCCCTGCTCGCGGACCGGCCGGAAATGTCCGCCTGGCGCCGCCGCTTCTACCGCCGGCTCTCACTGGGCTGGCGCAACACGGCAGCGCAGAAGAAACTGCTGGAGCGCGCCATCTCGACCATGGCCGTCTTCATCATTCCGCTCGCCGTCTCCGTCCATACCGTAGTCTCCTGGATCTTTGCCATGACGCTGCGTCCCGGTTGGGACAGCAGCATCTTCGGACCTTACTTTGTCGTGGGCGCCATTTACTCAGGCGCGGCGGCGGTGATTTTCTCGATGTATGTCCTGCGCCGGGTCTATCACCTGGAGGATTACATCAAGCCCCTGCACTTCCGCAATCTCGGCCTGATGCTGCTCGCTTTTTCCATGCTCTACCTGTACTTCAACATCAACGAGTACTTCACCGCCGGGTACAAACTGCAGGGCATGGAACGCACGCTCCTCGACCGCCTCTTCGTGGGCGACTACGCCGTCATCTTCTGGACGGCGCAAAGTGTCTGCGTGTTCATCCCGCTGCTGATCATGCTCGCCGTGCTGGGACTGAAGCGCTACGAGCACTTCATCATCCCGGGGATGGTCTTTGCCTCCGGACTGGTGATCGTCGGCGCCTGGGCCAAGCGCTACATTATTATTGTGCCCACCCTGCGCAGCCCGTTTCTCCCTTCCGGCCAGCGCCTGCCCTGGGAATGGACGCACTACAGTCCCACCTGGGTGGAGTGGTCGATCACGGCCGCCGCCGTGGCCGGTTTTCTCATGATCTACACCTTGCTCTCGAAAGTTTTCCCGATCGTCTCCATCTGGGAAACGCGCGAGGGAGAGGTGACCGAGACCGAGGCTGAGGCCGTACCCATTGCGGTCGGAGCGCCCTCCCGGTGGTGGAAGGGCGGGGCCGTCGCAACGTCAGTTCTGCTCGGATTCCTGCTTCTGAGCTCGCAGTCGGCGCAGGGCGCGACACCGCCCGCCAAACACCCCAAGCCGGCTGCAATCTCGGTGGATTGGAAGGTGCTACCGGCCAACACGCCTTCCGTCACTGGCTCGCCGGACGAGCCGCAGCCAGCCGCGCCGCGCCGCGTGTACTGGTATGCCGGCCGGCTGTTCAACCCGTTCAGCACCACCGAGAACACGCCGCCGGAGGAGAAGACGATTGCGCCCGTTGCCATTGTCGCCACCCTGCACGATCCCGGCGGAGCCCCCATCGGCTTCAAGCCGCTGGAGTTCAGTCTCGACTCCGGCTTTGGCACGCTCTCCTTCGGCAACCGTCCGACCATGGCGGACGGCCGCGCCCAACTCACCGTTCGCGACCGCCGTTATGGTTCGTATCCCGTGAAAGTGAGTTTCAGGGGAGACGACGAGTACGCCGCCACTTCGTTCCAGGTGCGGGTCAACTTTGGGGAGCGGCCGGCCCCGGCGCTGCCCAATGTGGGTGTCCTCATCACTCCCTACGCCACATCGCCGGTGACCGTTCCATTCGTGCTCTTCTATGGAGCAATGTGGGTGGTGTTCGCATATGTTTTCGGGTACCTGATCCTGTGGCGCATGCGCAAAGTACGCGATTGATGCTTTCGCTTCGATAGTCTGCCAGACGCCAATGGTCCGGAGTCGCTGCGCTCCAAGAGCGGCGGAGGGAGCGGGAGAGATCCAGGTGCGGATCAACGCGGATGAAGACGGATAAGACCCAGTGGTAGGTCGGCGGCGGTAGGTCGTAGGTCGGAAGC
>JADGNT010000078.1 GCA_017883345.1 Candidatus Solibacter sp.
GGTGCGTTTAAGAACTCCACGAACGGCGTCATGGCCCGAAAATGCTTGACCACTTCGGTGTACACTGCGGGCGTGGTCGCCAGATTCGGCGGCAGCTCCACGTATAACAGGTACTGCTTGAGCCGCAAAAGGTCGGCCGCGGGGTGATCGCTGGGGTAGCCCTTGGGTACCCGCGTCAACTGCTCGCCCTGCACCGCGACGAAGAGCTGGCGAACCGCGCGCGCCCCGGCGATCTTGCGGAATTCCTCGTGCCGCTCCGCCAGGTGCTGCCGGATGGCGAGCAGCGTTTCCGGTTCCGGCATGTAGATACCCCCGCCGATCGCCACCTCCTTGTGCGACACCGCAAAATAGTATCCCGCGCCTGCCTTGTCCCCGCGCCGCGAAAACGAGGCCGCAATGTGGTCCTTGTACGGCGTCTTGTCCTGGCTGAAACGCGTGTCGCGATAGATGCGGTATATCGCCTTGTCGGGATCCGTCACGTACTCCGGCGCGAAGCTCCGCATCGCCGAATTCACCGCGCCCACCAGTTCCCGCATGGGTTGCTTCAAAGTCTCTTCGAAGACGGCCTTGCGCGGCTGGAACCACTCGCGGCGGTTGTTGCGCCGCAGGCTGGCAAAGAACGCCAGTCCCTCCGCCGGAAACCCCGGAAATACGAATCGCACGAAGTATGCCTCCCTTATACTTAAGGTAATGCCGACCACGGAAGAGACGCAGTCGCGCCTCGCCGAGATTCCTAATTTAACTGTTTCCGCCCTCACTCCGCTCGCCGGCTACACCAGGTTCGGCATCGGTGGACCGGCCGATCTCTTTGCCGAAACGCGCGACCAGCAGGCGTTCATCGCGGCCGTTGCCGTCGCCCGCGCGAGCTCTACCGAGGTCTGTGTCACGGGCGGCGGCACCAACCTGATCGTTTCCGACCGGGGCTTCCGCGGCCTGGTGCTGCGTTTCTCCGAGGACACGCTGGCTTCCGATGGCCCGCGCATCACGGCCGGGGCCGGGGCACGGCTCCAGGACCTCGTCGATTTTGCCAACCATCACGCGCTCCAAGGGCTGGAAACGCTTGCCGGCATCCCCGGCTGGGTGGGCGCGGCGGTCTATGGCAACGCCGGCGCTTACGGGCATGCCATCGCGGAACGCGTCGCCGCCGTGCGCTTCTTCGATGGCGTCAGAGTGCGCGCTTTCGACAACCGGCAGTGCGAGTTCCGCTATCGCGAAAGCCTCTTCAAACGCCACAAAGAGTGGACCATCTTCCAGGTGGAATTCTCTCTCGACGCGGCGGCCGCCGTGGAGCTCGAACAGATCTCGGCCGGCATCCTCAAGGTGCGCAACGAAAAATTCCCGCCCACCATGAAATGCGCCGGCAGCATCTTCAAGAACTTTCTGCTGCGCGAACTGCCTCCGGCGGTGGCCGCCGGGGTGCCGGCCGTGGTGGTGCGCGAGGGCAAGATACCGGCCGCCTGGTTCCTCGAACAGGTGGGCGCCAAGGGCATGCAGCTCGGCGGCATTCACGTGGCGGCGCATCACGCCAATCTGATCTACAATGCGGGTCAAGGCACGGCGCGCGAGTTATGCGAGGTGATCGCGGAGCTGAAACGCCGCGTGCGCGAGCGCTTTGGCATCGAAGTGGAAGAAGAGGTGCAATACGTGGGTTAGCGGCACAGCCCGGACCGTGACACTGTTTGCACTCGTCGGCAGCGCCCTCGCCGCGGCCGACCTCCATGACGCCGTAATGTCGGGCGATCTCGAGCGCGTCAAGCGGGAGATCGCTGGCGGCGCCAACGTCAATCAGCCCGACCAGATGGGCGCCACTCCGTTGCACGATGTGGCCTGGAGCGGCAATCGCGAAATCGCCCTCTACCTGCTGGAGCATGGCGCCAACGTTAAGGCCCGTCATACCGAGGGCGGATCCCAGCCTCTGGCGTACGCCTGCATCAAAAACGATATTCCGATGGTCGACCTGCTGCTGGCCCACGGCGCGGACCTGCGCGCGACGGATAATTCCGGCGCCACGCCGCTGCACCTCGCCGTGGACCGCGGTTACGAGCAGCTTGCCGTGTTGCTGACGGTCAAGGGCGCCGGCGTCAATGTCCGCGACAAGGCCGGCTCCGCGCCGCTCGATGAGGCCGCCCGCCGCGGCTTTCGCGCCATTGCCCAGATGCTGATCCTGCACGGCGCGCGGGTGGACCAGGCCGACCCGGCCACCGGCTCCACGCCGCTCAATGAGGCCGCCCGCAAGGGCCATCGCGAACTGGTGGCGCTGCTCCTGGACAAGGGCGCGGATCCCAAACGTCGCGACAACTCCGGCGCCAGCCCCATCGAGAATGCCGCTCGCGGACGCCATGCGGAGGCGCTGGAGCTTTTGATTGTCGCCGCCGGGCCCGCCGCGGCGGAGATCGGCGCGCTGCTGATCGAGTCCGCTATAAAGGGTCAGACCGATATTGCCGATCTATTGATTAAGAAGGGCGCCAACGTGGACGCCCGCGACAAATCCGGCGCCACGCCGCTTCACCAGGCGGCGTTGAAGGGCAATCTTGCGTTCGCCACCCTGCTGTTACAACACGGAGCCGATGTCAATGCGCGCGATGGAGACGGCGCGACACCGCTGCACAATTCCGCCCTGAGCGGCCGCCGCGAACTGGCCGCGCTGCTCCTGGACAAGGGCGCGGACCGCGACGCGCGCGATTCCGAATCCGGCGCCACTCCGCTCTATCACGCCGCCGCATGGGGCCGGACCGAGTTGGTGGAACTGCTGGTGGCGCGCGGAGCCGACGTCAACGCCAGCAACAAGGCCGGCGTCACGCCTCTGGCCGCCGCCGAAAAGAACGGCTTCCCCGAAGCCGCCGCCATCCTGAAGCAACACGGCGCCCGGTAAGACAGGCCTCCTGGCCTGTCGGCATTTTTGCGGAAAGACAGACAGGCCAGGAGGCCTGTCCTACCCACTACCGTCATGAGAAACGATTCCCTTTTCACTACCGGCGCGCGCCGCCACTTGCGCCTGCTGTTGCGCGCAATCCGGCCCCTCGCCGATCGTCTCGACCGGCAGTTCCGCGCCGTATTGCGCCAACGTCCTTACGATGCCGCGCAGATACGCGCGCTGCTAGAGATCGCGCCGGCCGCCGCCAGCCGCTTGCGCACGCTCGACCAGTTCCGCGAGCGGGTGGAATACCATGGCCGCCGCCTGGCCCGGCTGAACCTCCCTCTCTCCGAGGTCTGCGAGCTGCTCGGCGAATTCGGCGAGTTGCTCGATACTGCGCTCGCTGGCGCGTTCGCGCCGCCGCGCGAGCAATTGCAACTGGTCACGCGGCTGGTATTGAATCAGGCGTATTACCAGGTGCGCGAAGCCGAGTCCCAGGCGTTCTTCGGGCTCTACCATGCCGAAGCCGAAGCCGTTGGCCTCGAGGACCTGCTGGCGCGCCTCGTGGCCGTCCTTACCCGCACGTTTCACGCGCGTTCCGGGCGGCTTCAGTTGCTGGCCGCGCCGCTCACCGGAAAACTCGCTCACCCGCTCTACATCCAACACCGCGGCCGCGACGAGCAGCTCATAGCGTGTCCCACCATGCGTGGGTCGCATGCGTCCTATTGGTCGTTCCCCATCCAAAGTGTGGCCCTGTTGCAGTTGGGTTTCGCCGTGCCCTATCCCTGGCTGCCGCGCGAACTGGCCATGCTGCACGCCGCCGGCGCGCGCTGCTTTGCAGCCATGGAACGCGTCCGCATGCAGGGCGAAGTGCGCCGCTTCGAAGCCGAAGCGCGCCGCGCCGAAGAGGGGGAGCGGCGACGCATCGGCCGCGATCTGCACGATGAAGCGGGACAATCGCTGGTGCTCCTGCGGCTCCAGTTGGAAATGATGGAAAAGGATGCGCCGCCCGCGTTACGCCAGCGGTTGGAGCAGGCACGGCTCATCACGGAGCGCACGGTGGGTGAGTTGCGGCGCACCATAGCCGCGCTCAGTCCGGCAGTGGTGGAGCGGCTCGGCCTGGAGGCGGCGCTGCGTCAACTTGCCGCTCGCTTTCGCCAACAACAGGCCGCCGACGTGCGCTTGCGTATCTCAGCCGGGGTCGCGGGACTTTCGCTGGAAGCACAGGAGGTGATCTACCGCGTTGCCAAGGAAGCCCTACAGAATGTTTTCAAGCATTCCCAGGCAAGCTCCGTAAAGCTTCTACTGGGTTCGGCCGATAAGAGAGTTAGGTTGAGCATCCAGGACAATGGCGTCGGATTTAGTCCGGAAACGGCACGGGGTAAGCCCCTGTCGTTCGGATTGGCGGGAATGCAGGAGCGCGCCACGCTCCTGGGCGGAACGCTGGTCCTGCGGAGTGCCCCTGGGAAAGGCGCCACGGTGATTCTGGAATTGCCGCGGCCTGCCGTAAAAGGTATCAAGTAAATGTCAAAAATCAGAGTCCTTCTAACCGACGATCATACACTTTTCCGGGACGGTATCCGGACCCTGCTCGCCGCCGAATCCGACCTGGAAGTCGTCGGCGAAGCCGCCAACGCGCTGGATGCCGTCGCGCTGGCCCAGCAATTGCGGCCCGACGTCGTCCTCATGGACATCGGGATGGCCGGTATGAGCAGCTTCGAGGCCACCCGTCAGGTCCGCAAGGAGCGCCCCGATACCAAGGTGATCTTCCTCTCCATGTATGACGACGAAGACTATCTGGCCGAGTGCGTCGACATCGGGGCCAGCGGCTACATCCTCAAGGACAGTCCGGCCGAACAACTAATCACCGCCATCCGCGAAGTCTCTCGCGGCGGCAGTTACCTGAGCCCGCGCCTGCTCACCCGCCTGGTGGATGGTTTCCGCATGCAAGGCCGTGGGCCCACACGCCAGCCGCGTTTCGGCACGCTCACCAAACGCGAGTGCGAGATTCTCAAAATGCTGGCCGAGGGCAGATCCGTCAAAGAGATCGCGAGCTCCTTCGAACTCAGCGTAAAGACCGTCGAGGCCCACAAATTCAACTTGATGCGCAAACTCGATATCCACAATAAGGCGCAACTGGTCCAGTACGCGATTCAGAAAAAGGTCATTCGCCTCCAGGAACCGGCCTTCGGATAATTTCGTGTCCCGCAAGCACATGTGTCTAAGTTGACACGCCGATTAGGAACAATAAAACTACTGTTTTCAATTACTTAGAGTCTGGTCACCTTCCTGCATCTTACCTCCGCGTAGTACGGAGGATCGGAAGATGCTCAAAGTCCAAGATCAGATCCAAAATCAGATAAGAGAACAGATCAAAAAGATGGCGGCGCTGACCGGCGTCATGTTGATGGCCGCCGCTGAGGCCCTGGCCCAGGACAACTCCTCTCGCCCCGCCCGCCGCATCGTGGTCAGCATTCCGGACCGCAAGCTGGCCGTGCTCGAAGGCGACCGCATCGTGCGCATCTTCGAAACCGCGGTGGGTGCGCCCAAGTCGCCCAGTCCCACCGGCGTCTACCAAATCGTCAACAGCATCGCCGACCCCACCTGGTACACCAAAGGCAAGATCGTGCCCCCCGGCAAATGTAATCCGCTCGGCACGCGGTGGCTCGGCTTGAGCCGCAAGGGCTACGGCATTCACGGCACCAACCGGCCGGGCTCGATCGGCCACAACGCCTCGCACGGATGCATCCGCATGCGCAATCGCGAAGTCGAAGAACTCTTCAAAATGGTGGCCGTCGGCGAGAAGGTAGAACTTTACGACGAACGCAATCCCGACATCGCGCGCCTCTTCGGCGTGCCGTCGCTCGTAGCCGCCGGTGGCGAACCCGCCGGCCAGTAAGGGGAAACCACCATGGAAAACCTGATCGCATGGATTCTGATGGCGGCCGTCTCGCTGCCCATTTCGTTCCTGGTCGCTCGCGGCTGCCTGCGCGGCGTGCTCCGCCTGATCAGTAAAGGCGACAGGCCAGGAGGCCTGTCCCACGATGTGCTATGATCGCGGGCGTGAAGGGCTCCGCGGTCCTCTCCGCGCTGCTGATCCTCCTGCCTTGGGACGCTTGGGCCGCTGACGATATGGCCGGCGCCGTTCGCGAACTGGCGCGGAAAACCGTTGCGTTTGCAGGGCGCGGAGAGCCGGTATCGGTTAGTTGGCGCAACCTCTCCTCGCTCGCCTCCGGTGATTTCAACCAGGCTCGCATGGCTTTCGATGCCGCTCTGCGCGAAGCCGGCGCGCGCGTCGGCGAGAAAGAAGACAGGCCAGGAGGCCTGTCCCACGTGGACGCCCGGCTCACCGTCTCCGGCAACCTGTCGCAGTTTTTGATCGTGGAAGAAGCCCGCAAGGGCGACGATCGCCAGGTCTGGATCGCCTCCTGGAAGCGCCCCGCGCCCACCGGGGCGCCCGCCGGATCCATCCTCACACTGGAAAAGAAGCTGGTATGGGAACAGGAGGAGCAGATTCTGGACGTGGTCATGCTCGGCCCCGGGATCCTGGTGCTTTCGCCGTCCCGCGTCAGCCTTCACGCGGACGCCGTGACCCAATCCCTGCCGCTTACGCCGCCGCGGCCCTGGCCGCGCGACCTGCGCGGCCATCTGCGGGTCAATGGCGGCGGCTTCAAGGCGTACCTGCCCGGCGTGGCCTGTAGCGGCGCGGCCGACCCATCGCTCACCATGGAATGTCACCCCAGCGACGAACCCTGGACCCTGGATGCGGGCGCGCGCGGCGTGCTGCTGGCGGGCTTCACTCCCGGGCGCAATCACTTCGATGGACGGGTGTCCACGGCCAACGGCATCCGCAAGACACTGGCCCCGTTCTTCTCCGCCGCATCCGCCGAAGAGAACGGGCGCCAGTATTGGCTGCTGGCCATGCTCGATGGCCGTACGCAGATTTTTGACGCCGCGCTCGACCCGGTGGGCAGCGTCGCGTCCTGGGGCAGCGACCTGGCGGAAACCGAGGCGCATTGCGGCGGAGGCTCGCAGATCCTCGCGACCAAGGCCGGCGAGGCCCGTGAGCCCGATGCGGTACGCGCCTTCGGGCTGGTCAACCGGACGCCCGTCCCGCTCGGGGCGCCGCTCGATCTGCCGGGTCCGGTCACGGCGTTCTGGAGTCTCGGCGGCAACGGGGCCGTCGCCGTGGTCAGCGACCTCGCCACCGGGCGCTACCAGGCATATCTGATTACGGTGAACTGCGGTGGGTAAGTTTCTGCGCCTCAAGCAATCGCTCCCTGACGGTCGCGGCTCTGATCGGAGCCGCGACCGTCAGGGAGCGATTGTCATTTTCCCCCTATTGCTCGCCGCCGCGCTGCTCCACCCGGCCGCCCCCGGTGCGACGCGCCCCCAATACGGCGGCACGTTGCGCGTCGAATTGCGCCAGAACGCGGAGACCCCGGACCCGCCCGCGCTGCTCGGCGGCGGATTTACCATCGCGCGCTGGGAAGCGGGACGGCTCGCCGTATATGAAGCCGACGAGAACGCTGGTGGCGGCCGCCCATTCCTCGGCAGCGTCGAATTCCATCTGGGGCGCGCGCTGCGCGATCAGGCCAGCGATCTCGACCTCGGCAAAGCCGACGTGGTGGAACTCGGCCCTGGCGAACTGCGCCGCCAACCGGCCGGCCGTAGAGTCTGGTCCTCGTCGCCCGTGCGCGTGCTGGCGCTGGTTTTCGCCCCGCGGTACGAGGATGCGCGTGTGCGCGAAGCCCTGGCGCTGGCGGTGGATCGCTCCGCTATTCACACCGTGCTCCTGCAACGGCAGGGCGAAATCTCTGGCGCTTTGCTGCCGCAATGGCTTTCCGGCTACGCTTTCTTGTTTCCCGCGGCAGCCGACCTGGGACGCGCACGTCAACTCGCCCCTGGCGCGCGGCCCATCACTCTAGGCGTGAGCGACGCCGCCGCGCGCCCCATCGCCGAACGCATCGCCCTCAACGCCCGCGATGCCGGGCTGGTAGTTTCCGTGACCCCTCAAACCGCCAACGCCGATGTCGTGCTGGCGGAGTTGCGCATCGCTTCGGCGGACCCGGCGAAGGCGCTCGCCCAAATCGCCGAGGCGCTCGGCCTACCCGCCCCGCCGCGCGAGGCGTCGCCGAATACAGCGCCGAATGCAGCGGCGAATGCATCGCCCGAACAGGCCTACGCCGCGGAACGCGCGCTCCTCGAGGGCTTTCGCGTCATCCCGCTGATTCACCTCCCCGACGTCTACGGGGTCGGCGCGCGAGTCAAAGGCGGCCCCGGCATCGCGCCCTCCGGAGAGTGGCGCTTCGACAACCTCTGGCTGGAAGGCGCACGCCCATGAGGTTCCGCACGCGCCTCCTGCTGATTTTCACGGTGGCCATCGTGGCCTCGGTCGCGGTGGTGGACCTGCTCGTATTGTCCCGCACGCGCCAGGCCTTTGAACGCTCCGAAACGCAGCGCGCCGACGCCCTGGTCCTCCAGTTCCGCAACGAATTCGACCGCCGCCGCCGCGAGTTGGTCCGCACCGTCAACGCCATCGCCGCATCGGAGGCGGCGCGCAACATCGCCATACAGCCGGATTACACCCAATACTACGATTACGCGGCTCCTCAGGCGGCCACCCACGATCTGGATCTGCTCGAGTTGGTGGCCGCCGATGGCGCCATCGTGAGCAGCGCCCAGTGGCCCGCGCGCTTCGGCTACAAAGAGGAGTGGCTGACCACCGGCGAGGATTGGAAACTGCGCGGCGCATTCCTGCGGCGCGAGGAATTGCCGCTGGGCGTGACGCTCGCGCTTGTCGCCGTGGGGACGGCAACCGAGGGCGACCGCAAACTTTACGTCGCCGGTGGCCGGGAACTGGACCGCGAGTTCCTCTCCACCCTGGTGCTCCCCGCCGGCATGCGTGTTCTGCTCTATCGCAATTTGGAAGCCGGTTTCAGCCCGTCGCAATTGATCGACGCCGCGGGCCCCGCGGCGCGTCCCGCGCTCTTGCGCCCTTTGATCGAGCAGGTGCGGTTGGAGCGGCGCGAAAGTTCCCGCATCGTGGGCTCGGGCGCCGCGGCCGAGAGCTTCCACGCCGTGCCGCTGCCCGGGCTCGACAACAACCTGCTGGGCGTGCTGCTGATTGCGAGTTCGCGCCGCGACCTGGTGGAGTTGGAAAACTCGCTCGTGCGCACCGGCGTCATCGTGGCGGCCGCGGGCATACTGCTCGGCATTTTGTTGAGCTGGTGGGCCGCCGCGCGCGTCACGCGCCCCATGCACCGCCTCGCCGACAGCGCCGGACGCGTCGCCGCGGGCGATTGGAACACCACCGTCGATGTCTCCTCCGCCGACGAGATCGGCACTCTGGCGCGCGCCTTCAATCGCATGACCGGCGAACTGGTGGCGCAACGCGAGCGCCTGGTGCAGGCCGAGCGCGTCGCGGCGTGGCGCGAACTGGCCAGGCGCCTGGCGCACGAATTGAAGAACCCGCTGTTTCCGCTCCAGATCACCGTGGAGAACATGCTCCGCGCGCGCGACCGCTCCCCCGAACAGTTCGACGAAGTCTTCCGCGAAGGCACCGCCACCCTGCTGGCCGAACTCGCCCAGTTGAAGCAGATCGTGGGCCGCTTCAGCGATTTCGCCAAAATGCCGGCGCCTCTGGTCCAGCCGGTCGAGTTCAACGCGCTGGTAGGGGACACCCTGAAGCTGTTCGCCGGACAACTGGCGCAGGCGCGGGTTCAAGCGGTTATCGACTTGGATGCCGCCGTGCGCACGGTGCCGGTGGACCCCGAACAGATGACGCGCGTGCTGCGCAACCTGGTGCTCAACGCCATCGATGCCATGCCCGAGGGAGGCACGCTCACCGTGCGCACCGCGGCCCTGGCCGGCGGTGTTCGCCTTGCGATCTCCGACACCGGCCAGGGATTGACCCCGGAGGAATGCGCCCGCCTCTTCACGCCGTACTACACCACCAAGACCCACGGCACCGGGCTCGGCCTCGCCATCGTGCAATCCGTAGTCAGCGATCACGGTGGGCGGATTTCGGTGGAAAGCGAAAAGGGTAGGGGTTCCACCTTCCGCATCGAGCTCACTGGAAATTCGGTATGACTTATGGCACACCTATTCCCTATGGCACACTTCTTGACTTATGGCACACCTCTTGATCGTTGACGACGACCCCAGCACGCTGGCCTCGCTGGCGCGCGCATTTCGCCTCGCCGGGCACGAAGCCACCGTCTGCGATAACGCCGCGCGCGCGCTCGAACTCGCCAAATCGCAGGCCTTCGACATGATGCTCTCTGACGTCGTCATGCCCGGCAAGGACGGCCTGGCGCTGCTCGAAGACCTCCGCTCTCTCGGCATCGCGCTTCCCGTGGTGATGATCAGCGGGCAGGCCAATATCGAAATGGCGGTCCGCGCCACCCGCCTGGGCGCGCTCGATTTCCTGGAGAAGCCGCTCTCCACCGATAAGCTGCTGCTCACCGTGGACAACGTCCTCAAGCTGAAGCGCCTGGAAGACGAGAATCGGGACCTCCGCCAGCGCGTCGGCAAACACGAAATCGTGCACTCCGGCGAGCGCATGCAGCGCGTCATGGCGCAGGTGGACCGCGTGGCGGCCAGCGAAACGCGGGTCTGTATCCTGGGCGAGACCGGCACCGGCAAAGAGCTGATTGCGCGCGCCCTGCACGAACGCAGCCCGCGCAAAGGCGGGCCGTTCGTCACCCTGAACTGCGCCGCCGTGCCCGCCGAGCTGATCGAGAGCGAACTGTTCGGCCACGAAAAAGGCAGCTTCACCGGCGCCGCCTCCCGCCACCTCGGCAAGTTCGAGCAGGCCAATCGCGGCACCTTGTTCCTGGACGAGATCGGCGACATGCCGATCCTCATGCAGGCGAAACTCCTGCGCGTGCTGGAAGAGGGGCAAGTGGAACGGGTGGGCGGCGATCGTACCATTCCGGTCGACGTGCGCGCGATCGTGGCTACGCACCGCAATCTCCACGACCTGGTCAAGAAGGGTGTGTTCCGCGAGGACCTGTACCACCGCATCTACGTCTTCCCGCTGCTGCTGCCGCCCTTGCGCGAACGCGACGGCGAGATCCCGCCGCTGGTGGCGCACTTCGCCGCCCAGGTCTGCCAGGTGAACGGCTGGAAGCCCAAGGTGTTTCTGCCGGACGCCATCGAGGAGTTGCAGCGCTACTCGTGGCCGGGCAATGTGCGGGAACTGCGCAATATGGTGGAACGCCTGCTGCTACTGGCGGACGGCGCGGTGGATGCCGCGCTGGTGCGCCTCGCGCTGCCGGCTGCCGAAGGGGAAGCGCAGGGTGTGGCGGTGGCGCGCGCGGGCTCGCTGGCCGAGCGCACGGACG
>JADGNT010000742.1 GCA_017883345.1 Candidatus Solibacter sp.
CAAGGTCTCCGCATGCACCGGCAGCAGATACTGCTTGGCATCGCCCAGGCGGATGTACTGGTAGTCGGTGGCCGATTCCACGTGGTCCAAGGGAAATTCCCCGGGGAATCCCTTGGCGTCCATCTCGATGCGCAGCACGCGCGAGGTGGCCGGGTCGATCCACACGGAACCGACGTAGGCCGGATTGTAGGTTTGCGAAGTGGCGTGAATGCTCCAGTGGGAACCCTCACGGGCGACTTCGAAATCGTACATCTTGGCCATGATGCCGCCGGCGCGCGAATCGCGGCGGTAGTGGAAGGTGGCCCCGGTAGCCGGGGAGAAGAGATCGACCAGCACGGTGCCGAATTCACCCGTGCTCCAGGCCCCGCCGGTCTCCTCGATCTTCTTGACGGTCTTCTTCCCGTTGATTTGGATATTGCGGTAGTCCTCGCGCCCGTCGGTGTAAAGCACTTCCATCGAGACCACGTCGATGGGTTGAAAATTGGCCGGCGTGCTCTCGCTCTGCGAGCGGGTGACCAGTTCGGTGCAGACGTAACTCGGCAGGGTTTCGGTGAACTCCATGGCGGCGTCGGCCGCGCGGCGGATCAACGGCTCATCCTTGCGCTGCACGATGCGTACCGTGTCCTCGTCCCCATCGCCGCGGATGACCGAGGGCCGGGAGCCGTCGGTGACGCGCTCCACCCCACGCTCCTGGGTCGTAGGGATGCGGTCTGCCGCCACGCGCTCGACCCCACGCTCCTGGGTTGCAGGGATGCGGTCTGCCGCCGTCTGTTCCGGCACATTCTGCGCCTTCTCGCGCGAAGCGTCGGCGACTCCGCCGCGCTTCAGCTTGGGCGGGCCGGGGTCGTCGGCGGCGGGGCTGATCTTTGGCTCCGCCTGGTTCGCGGTGGGGGTCGCGGTGGGGCGCTGCAAACGCGGCGGGCCGCTGTCTTCGGCGGCGGCTGGCGCGGCCTTTTCGGTAGCGTGCTCGGACCCCGGCTTGGGGTCGTCCTTCCACGTGTCCACCACGCCGTCATCGCTCTTGGAGGACGTGCCGCCTCCCGCGCCCGATTTCTCCCAGTACACGTTGACCGCCGTCATGGTGGTGCCGCCCGGGTCTGTCTGGGCTTCCACCGACACCTGGTCGCCCAGGTTGAATTTGGGCGTTTTCACCTCGTCGCCGGACCTGAAGAACTTGGTCTTGTCGGTGCGCCTGAAATCCATCACGCGCTTGTCGCCGAGCTCCAAACTGAGCGTTTTCTCTTCAAATACCTTCAGGTTGCCGCGGAAGTTGGGCAGCGGGCCGTTCTGGTTGGGCGCGGGGGTCTTGCTGTTCTTGCCGGTGCGGCCCGGGATCGGAATGCCAGGAATGG
This sequence comes from Candidatus Solibacter sp., assembly GCA_017883345.1. Lineage (GTDB taxonomy): Bacteria > Acidobacteriota > Terriglobia > Bryobacterales > Bryobacteraceae > Solibacter. The sequence continues at coordinate 1,353 of JADGNT010000742.1, forward strand.
GACTCTGGCCGGGGTAGGGCGATTGGCCAGGATAACCACCACCGGGATAGCCGCCGCCCGGATAGCCGCCACCGGGGTAGCCGCCACCGGGGTAGCCACCTCCGGGATAGACCTGCGCCAGGGCGGCGGCGGACACAGCCAACAGTAGAATTCCGGTTCTCACGCTGGATGGTAAGATGCGCGGGGGGAGTCCCGGGTTACGTTCCATTAATCTCGGCATGGCCCCAACTTTCCTCCTGACCGGCTGATCGGTGGAGAGAGACGTTACTCACATGGTATGCTGAACCTCGGCTAAATTAAAGAGTGGAGATGTTTTGAGCCCCCGCAGCCTGTTGCTGATCGATGCCGACCCCGCGGTCCAGGGATACTTGTCCGGTCTCCTCAAACGTGACGACCGCGAGATCCAGCAGGTGCCCGGCAGCAAGGAGGCGCTCGACCGTCTGCGTACCGGCCCGGTGGATGTGGTGCTGGCCGGACAGGGCAACAACGGCTTCGACGGCCTGGCGTTATTGCGGCGCGTACGTTCGATCCGCCCCGCAACCAAGGTCATCCTGACCGGAGAAAGCGACCCGCAGCGCATCCTGGCGGCGATCCGGCTGCGCGCTTTCGGCTATCTCCACCGGCCGCTGGCCCCCGGCCCGCTCGGTGATCTGGTGCAGCAGGCGCTCGATTGCGACAGTTGGCAGGACGATATCCGGGTGGTTTCGGCGCGGCCCGAATGGATCACGCTGGACGTGCGGTGCAAGCTCGATGCGGCCGACCGCACCACGCATTTCCTGCGCGAGATCACGGCCCACCTTTCGGCGCAGGCCGGCGAGGATGTGGCCGCGGCCTTCCGCGAACTGCTCATGAACGCCATCGAACATGGCGGCAAGAACGACCCGAACAAACGCGTGCGCACGAATATCCTGCACACCGCGCGGTCCATCATCGTGCATATTCACGACCCCGGCACGGGCTTCTCGCTGGACTTCCTGCCGCACGCCGCGATCTCCAACCCGGCGGACTCGCCCATCCGCCACATCGAAGTGCGCGCCGAGGAAGGCAGACGCCCCGGCGGCTTCGGCATTCTGCTCACCAGGAATCTGGTGGACGAACTGCTGTATAACGAACGCGGCAACGCCGTGCTGTTCGTCAAATACCTGTAGGGGAAGGCTGAAAAAAGACAAATTCAGCCGCCGATGAACGCGGATGAACGCGGATAAGCAAACACCTTGAGCATTGTTGGTTCTTATCGGTGTTTATCTGCGTTTATCGGCGGCCATAGATTTTGTTTTCCAGCATCCTGCCAGGGCACGGGCGCGCGGGGCCTGTGGCATCATGAAAGTTCCAGAGGATCATGGCTGAACTGAAGGCACTGCCCATCGCCGTCCTGATTCATATCGCCAAGCTGCTGAAGGTCCCGCTGAAGGGGATGGCGGCGGTCATCGAGCTGCTCGACGGGGGGGCCACCGTGCCCTTCATTGCGCGATATCGCAAGGAGGTGACCGGCAATCTGGACGAAGTGCAGATCCGCGACATCCAGGAGAAGCTGGAGTACTTCCGCGAACTGGAAGCCCGGCGCGAGACGGTGCTCGAGTCGATTGAGGAACAGGGCAAGCTCACGCCGGAACTCAAGGCGAAGATCGAGGCCACGCTCGAAAAGACCGAACTGGAAGATCTCTACCTGCCGTATAAGCCGAAGCGGCGCACCAAGGCGTCAATGGCGCGCGACAAGGGGCTGGAACCGCTGGCCCACTTCCTTTGGGAGCAGAACGACGCCACTCCGCTGGCGGAGGTCGCGGCGCGGTTCGGCATGCCGGCGGAAGAGGCGCTCGAAGGCGCGCGCCACATCGTCGCCGAAATGATCAGCGAGAACGCCGAATTCCGCAAGGC
>JADGNT010000743.1 GCA_017883345.1 Candidatus Solibacter sp.
GGCGTCGACGGTGGCGCCCGACGCCCGGCGCGTCTTGTCGCTCACCGCCACCTTTCCGGCATCGACAAGGCGGAGGACAGAGAGCAGTTCCCGCTGCGCCGCCCGCTCGGTCTCATGCACGGCGATAGGCACTTCCTCGGTTCCCGTCTCGCTGGTGCGCTGCTGCTCGTTCCACCGGTCGAACGAGCGCCCGTATGTGGGCGGCAACTGGTCAACCGTGGCGATGGCCGCCTGGCGGGGCGCCGGAACGAAGTTCAGGAGCCGTGCCTTGAGATCGGCCGGTACCACGCCTCTCTTATAGAGGAAGAAGCACAGTGCCGACGGCGTGCGGTCGTAGCTGTGCTCACTGGGCGGACCCCAGTTCGGATCCTGGCCGTACTTGGCGCGGAACAAGCCGGCGTTAAACCGCGACGACGGCGAATGCACAGCCTCGGCCACCGCCGCGCGCTGCAACTCTTCCAGGCCCTCCCAGACCGTGCGCAACCGCTCCCCTGCGAGGTGCTGGACGATGAGGGCCGCGATGTCCCCCTTCCTGCTCGGCACTTTCTGCCCGGTCAGCGCCGCGAGCTTCCTGAGTTCATCCACGTTCATGGAATCGAGGGCTAGCACCAGAGTCGGTATTCCTTCCTCGTCGAAGTCGTAGCTCATGCTGTTCGGATGGCGCGCTGCCGCGCGCACCCTTTTTCCCCCTTGCTATTCTCCCACGGCGCTTTGGGGCCAACGTGGTCAATCAGAAGGCGGACACCCTGGTTGGTGGACGCGTTCCGCACCGCAGGCGGTCGAAGACATGTTCACCCTCTTCGAACCGGTTTAGGTGCCAGGGGTCTGCAAATCAGAACTCGAATCGGCAGCCGGCGGAACCGGACCAGCAACCCAACCTCGGGAGACGCGCCGTTCTTGAAGAGTCGGACCGTTGCGGTGCGACGTGGAGCAGCTAACCCAACTGCACCGCCAAAATTCCGAGAATCGTTGCCCCCTCAGTTAACGAGGATGCTTTCCTTCGGTTCGGCGAACGATACTTCGGAAGTTGCCGGGCCATGCGGATCTGAGGCCTTTTTCGGTTCTAACCGACCGTCCGCCTTCGCTTTCAGTTTCTCGACGGTCTCTGCACTCACCCAGTTCACGTCCTGTTCGTGACCCGGAGTCGGGCGGGTGAAGAATAGATACTTGCCGTCCGGCGAGATCATGGGGAATCGCTCCTGCCGCTCCGAATTAACCGGTTCGCCGAGGCTGACCGGATCGGTCCAGTTGCCGTCCACCAGGTGGCGGCCGATATAGAGATCGCCGGCGTCGGTGTCCGGACTGTGCCGATTGGAGGAGAACAGCAGGTAGCTCTCGTCCGGGGCGATAAACGGAGTCCAGTTCAGGAAGGGAGGCAGGTTAATGCTGCGGGGCAGCAACTGCGGTTTCGCATACTCTCCATTGACGAGCTCGGCCCGGTAGATGCCGAAATCATGAAGCGGACCGGCCGCGTGCGCCATGAAGTAGAGGGCGCCGTTGCGGGCGATCGCGGGCTGAAGGGCAAACCGCAACTCGGGGAATCGCGCCACGAGACCAAGACACTTCGGCCCCCGACTCCAACCCGCCGCCCTGGCGTTCAGCCGAAAAGCGCGGTAGTAGTCGTTGCTATCGAAAGCTTGCTGTGCGGCAGCCGTGAGCGCCGTCGTCTGTTCCGGTATGGCCTGACCGGATTTGCGAAAGCTGTCCCCATACTGCCGTGTAGTGGACGCGGTTATCCCGGCGTTGATGCTCGAAACTTCTCCCAGGGCGGCCCCTTGCAGCTCAATGTAGGCTGCTAGACCGGGCGAACCGGGGTTCTGATTCTCTTGCGCCAGAAGAGCGGCCGTCACGTGCGCCAGCGCCAGGGTTGCCAAGCTCCAAGTCAGAGTTCTCATTTCGTCTTCTTGAGTAACCAGTCAGACCCTCATGGGATTCATTTCCTACCTCGAATAATGAGGTATGCGGAAAAGCGGCCGAGCCAGCCTCAATGTGACGCCGTCCGCTCATCGGCGAATTTCTGTCTGCCACCGCGCAGACGAGTTCATCGGCCCTGTACGCCTGCCGGCGAGAGATAGACTGCGTCGCGCGCACAACGCGCGCACAAACAGCTATCGGAAACCTTCAACCAGCATCAGGTCGCTCCCTACTGCATCCGCCTGGGAGTACAGTGCCCAACGCTCATCCGGCGACACGGTGAGCCCAAGGTTCAGGAACCTGCCCAGTCTGGCGAGCATCGTGACCTTGCCGCCAGCCATATCGATGGCCTTGAATTCGATGCCCGAACCGGCATCCTACATGAAGTAGATGCAACGCTTGGTGAGTGCGAAGTTCCGGCTGAAAACGGATTCCACCACCGGCCGTTCCGCGCCGCCCTCCACGCGTCTTTTCCACAGCGCGCTGCCGCCGTCGGTCTTCGTATAGCACAAGTAACTGCCGTCATCCGGCTCAAACGCTTCAAAACCGCCGTTTTCCGTCATCTGCACGGGATTCTTCCCGTCCGCACGGACCTTCCAAATCTCGAAGCGGCCGCTTCTGTTGGAGCCGAAATACACCCAATTGGCGTCGTGCGACCAACTCGGCGCGGCATCCAGCGCGGGGTTGTCCGTCAGCCGGACGGCTTTGCCTCCCAGCGCGCTCACCACGTGGATTTCCCAATTCCCGGCGCTGCTGTCGTCGAAGGCGATGCTCCGTCCGTCAGGCGACCACCTCGGCGTGCCCGAATAACCGCTGTCGAACGACGTCAGTTTCAGCGGATTCGATCCATCCGCGTCACAGACCCAACCGCGGGCGCCCGTGGCGCCCGTGGTTTCCACAGTGAAGAGGAACCGCCCGTCCGCGGACCAGGCCAGCGCGGGCCCTTGGGCCCAGTAATCGAGATCCCGCCATCCGATTTCGGTTCTGGCTAACTTTCCTTCCGCACCGGGCAACGATGGTATCAGCATGATCGCTGCGTGCCCTCCATCGACGGCCCGAAGGAACGCGATCGAGCGACCGTCCGGCGACCAGGCTGGGAACTTGTCGATCGCCGGGTTTTCTGTCAGAGGGCTATGTGCTTGACTCAGGTAAGCGCTCTGGCATCGACTGAGTGGGGCGGTCCCCCTGGACCGCGGCGGACACCCTCGTCCGCCTGCTGGCAGGCCGGCCAGGGGGCCGGCCGCGGGCGAGGGCGCCCGCCCCACATGGCGCCACAGACGCGGGCTACCTGAGTCAAGCACATAGCCCTT
>JADGNT010000744.1 GCA_017883345.1 Candidatus Solibacter sp.
GAACTCCGGCGTGTACCTGCACGGACTCTACGAGATTCAAATCTTCGACAGCTACGGCTTCTCCGGCCGCATGACGCCCGGCGATTGCGGCGGCATCTACGAGTCGTCGGAAGCCGGCGGGTCCCCGCCCGCCGTGAATGCGGCCCGTCCGCCGGGCGAATGGCAATCGCTGCGCATCTGGTTTCAAGCCCCGCGCTTCGACGCTTCCGGCAAGATGGTGGCACGGCCCAACGTGTTGCGCGTGCTGCTCAACGAAACTCCGGTACAGGAAAACGTGACGCTCCCCGGCCCCACCGTGAGTCATCTCGATGTCCCGGAAGCCGCCGTGAATCCGATCATGCTGCAAGGCGATCACGGGCCGGTGGCGTACCGCAATCTCTACATCAAAGAGTGGAAATAGGAGTCGCCATCCACCCCGCCGCCCATCGTCATTTCAGGTGAACCGGCTGCGTGAATGCGCCGTTGCCCGCCGAAGCCCACATGGCAAATTTCCTAAGCCGCCACTTCCACAATAGCTGCGGTGGAGGTGGGCTGCGGAATTGGGTCGCCATCCTCGCGCATACTGCGGAGGTGTATTTCAATTGCCGCTCGGATGCGTTCTCGGACCTCAGTTTCGGTCTTCCCGGTCGCACCGCATCCGGGGAGGTCGGGAACATACGCCCCGTACCCTGTCTCGGAGCGCTCAATTACGACGGTGTATTTTAGCGGTTCAGCCATACGTACATTTCCTTCCGGGTTAAGCCCGCCTGTCGTAATATCGAGTTTAGCAGGCCCGCTGGGACGTCGTCGCTCCCCGTTCGCCTACCAGCGTCACCTTGCCGGTCTTGACCGGATGAATGTAATGATGATGGTCGCCCTCGGTGTTCTTGTGCTGCCATCCGTCTTGAGTGAGAAAGGTGAGTACGTCTCGCACTTTGACTGTGAACGCCACGCCGCCCCCTTAGTGCCCGCCCCCGATCCTCACTCCGTCCAACGACTCCGCGTTGCTGAACTTCGACCAGTTGAAGCCGTAGAAGGCAACAAACGCGAAGCAGAACATCGGCACGATAAAGCCGCGCGACATATCCCATTTGTCGGCGACGGCGCCCATCAGTTTGGGCAGGATGGCGCCGCCCATGATTGCCATGACGATAAAGGCCGATGCCTTTTTCGCCCGCGCGCCCAGGCCGAAAATCCCCAACGCAAAGATGGTCGGGAACATGATGGACATGAAGAAGTAGCTCAGGAACACGCAAAGCACACTCAGCCAGCCCAGCTTGCAGAAGATCAGCAGCATGGTGGCCACGTTCGCCAACGCGTACAGACCGAGAACCTTGTGCGCGGGGAATTTCTTCACGATGCCGGCGCCCGTAAATCGCCCCACCAGGAAACACAAAGAGCCCAGCGACGCCAGATTCGCAGCGCCTTTGTTGCTGACCCCGAGCACGCCGGTCTTGCCGGTCTCGAACCAACCCAGCAGCCACTTGTGCAGCCAGCCGGAATGGGCGGCCAGGTTGTTCAAGCCCGAATTCCAGGACGCCGGAATGGCGGGAACTTCCGCCGTCATGTAGTTGATGAAGAAACTGAAAATGCCGGCCTGCGCCGCCACGTAGAAGAACTGCGCCGCCACCGCCATCACAAAATGCGGGTGCGACCAGATGGAATGCGAAATCCCCGGAGCGGCGTCTTCCAGGTGGTAGTCATCCTGCGACTTGATGTCCGGCACGTTGGCAAAGTAAAAAATCACCGCGATCACGATCACCACCACGGCCACTCCCACGTAGGGAATGTAAAGCGTCTCGCTGCCAGTGCTCTTCCCCGCGGCGTTCGTCGAATAGAAAAACATGCTGCCCACGACCGGGCCGAATATCCAGCCGACGCCGTTGCAGGATTGCGCCAGATTGATGCGCGTGGCCGCGTAGGTTTTGGGGCCCAGCACCGTCGTGTATGGATTGGCGATCGTCTCCAGAAACGTCAGGCCGGTGGCGATCAGGCATACGCCCGCCAGGAAGGCCACAAACGCGGTGGTGGCGGATACCGTTCCTTCGTGCACCATGGCATTGATATGCGTCGCCGGGATGAACCAGAATCCGCCGGCGGCGACAATCAGCAGCCCCGTGATGATCCCGCCCTTATATCCCAGTTTGCTCGCCAGCCACCCCGCCGGCATCGACATCAGGAAGTAGCCCAGGTAGTGCGCGAACTGCACCCAGGCGGACTGCGATTTGTTGAGCCCCAGTTCCTCCTGGAAGTGCTTGTCCATCACGTCGATCATCCCGTTGCAGAATCCCCAAAGGAGAAACAACGAGCTCACCAGGATGAACGTGAACATCAGGTTCTTCCCGTCATCGCCTGCGAAGAGGCCCTTCTTGGTCGGATTGCTCATGGTGGTTGGCAATGATTTTAACAGGAAGTGGGACAGGCCTCCTGGCCTGTCGAGGACAGGCCAGGAGGCCTGTCCTACAGCACGTGGTAGTACCCGCCGCGCTCCAGCACTTCCACCGGAACGCCGAACAACCCGCCCAGCGCGCCCGCCTCCAGCACCCGCTCCTTGGGGCCATCCAGCACCACGCGGCCCTCGCGGATCAGCACCACGCGCCGCATCTCCGGGATGATGTCCGGCAGGTGGTGCGTCACCATCAGGATGCTGATGCCGTTGCGCGCCAGTTTGCGCAGCACTTCGCGCAGTTCCCATGTGGCGCGTAAATCCAGGCTGGTGGTGGGTTCGTCCAGCACCAGCGCCCGCGGATCGTGCACCAGTGCCCGGGCGATCAGGATGCGGCGCGCCTCGCCGCTCGACATTTCATTGGTATGGCGCGCCGCCAGGTGCGAAATCTCGAGCAGTTCCATCACCTCGCGCGTCTTGCGCTCCATCTCCCCCGTCACCGGGTGGTGGGGCCATATGCCCACGCTGCCGAAAAACCCGGAGAGCGCGATTTCGTAGCCCGAGTAGTCGCGCGTGCACATCTGCATCCAGTCGTTGGATACGATCCCGAGGTGATGCCGCAGGTCGAACAGGTGCCACTTGTCGCGCCCCAGAATGCGCAGCGCCCAGGGTTCGGCTTTCAGTACGGGGTACAGGTCGCGCGAGATCAGCTTGATCAGCGTCGACTTGCCGCACCCGTTGGGCCCCAGGATAGCCAGATGCTCGCCCTGAGCGACCGAGAGCGTGACACAGTCCAGCGCAATCCGCTCCTCGCGCCGTACCGTCACGTTTTCCAGTTCGATAAGGGGAATCAA
>JADGNT010000745.1 GCA_017883345.1 Candidatus Solibacter sp.
CACTCCCTTGAACCTGCAAATGGCCTGCACCAACGTGGCCGATCGCGGCCCCGCGTACAACATGCCGGCCGAAATCGTGGATGGCAACGACGTGCTGGCGGTGTACGAGGCTACGGTTCGCGCCGCGGCCTACGCGCGCTCTGGCAGCGGGCCCTATCTGCTGGAGTGCAAGACCTTCCGCATGACCGGTCACTCCGCGCACGACATGGCGCACTACGTCCCGCAAGGGTTATTCGAAGAGTGGGGCAAACTCGACCCCATCATCCGCCTGGAAAAGCGCATGCTCGACGAAGCCTGGGCCACCCAGGGCGAGATCGATGAAGCCCACGCCGCCATCGCGCGCGAGGTGGACGACGCCGTAGCGTGGGCCGAGCAGAGCCCCTACCCCGACGCCGCCACCCTGCTCGACGACGTCTACGAGAGCCTCTAGCACATGACTACCACTTACCTGGAAGCAATTCGTGAAGGTCTCTGGGAGGAGATGGAGCGCGACCCCAACGTGTTCTGTATCGGCGAGGATATCGGCGAGTACGGCGGCGCCTTCAAGGTGACCGCGGGGCTGCTGGAGCGCTTCGGCGCCCGCCGCGTGGTGGATACGCCGATCTCCGAAGCCGCCATCGTGGGTGCGTCCATCGGCGCCGGGCTGATGGGATTGCGGCCCGTCGCCGAGATGCAGTTCGCCGATTTCATCTCCTGCGGCTTCGACCAGATCGTCAATTTCGCCGCCAAGTGCCGTTACCGCTGGAATGCCGGCGTGCCGATCGTGATTCGCTCGCCCTCCGGCGGCGGCATCCACGGCGGCCCCTTCCATTCGCAGAATCCCGAGATGTGGTTCGTGCGCACCCCCGGCTTGAAAGTGGTTTGCCCGGCCACCGCGTACGATGCCAAAGGGCTGATCAAATCCGCCATCCGCGATAACGACCCCGTGCTCTTCTTCGAACACAAGGCCCTCTACCGCAAAATCAAAGAGGACCTGCCTGCCGAAGAGTACACCGTGCCCATCGGCAAGGCCAAAGTGGTGCGCCCAGGACGCGATCTCAGCATCATCACCTACGGCGCCATGGTCTGGACCGCGCTCGAAGCCGCCGAAACACTGGCCGCCGAAGGCTGTAGCGCCGAAGTGGTGGACCTGCGCACGCTCATGCCGCTGGATCGCGAGACCGTCTGCGCGAGCGTCCGCAAGACGTCGAAGGCGCTCTTGCTGCACGAGGACACGCGCACCGGCGGCATGGCGGGCGAGCTCGCCGCCACCATCGCGGAAAACGTCTTCGAATATCTGGACGGGCCCATCCTGCGGGTGACGGCGCCGGACACGCCGGTCCCCTACAGCCCTCCGCTGGAGGAGGCCTTCCTGCCCAATGCGGAAAAGGTCGTCGAGAAAGCTCGCTGGCTGTATCGTTATTGAGCTGGCGCTGGCCGCCGCCGGGGTACCCTCTGGGTCCGCCGCCGACTACCGCGCCGGGGCCGCCGCGGCGGCATCGGCGCGCGCGCTGGTTCTGGAAGACGCCCGCGGCAATCGCGCCGTGTTCACCCAAACCGAATTCCGCATCACCCAGGCCGTGGCCGATTTCGTGGCCGCGCGATTGCTGGTTTCGCTAGACCTCCAGCGGCCCGGACTGCTCTTCCACTGGAGCGGAATCGGCGCCCGTCCCGAGCAGCCCGACGACCTGGTGACGGCCATCACCGCTGCCGTCAATGCCTTGGAACCCGCCGAGGTCCGCTATGGCCATCGCTCGCTGTCCGTCGCCGCGGGCGACCGATGTTTGGGAGACCTGAGCCCGGACGGCGCGCTCTCCTCCGCGGGTTGCACCGATGGCGCCGCGGTCACCGGCGCCATCCGCGCCGCCTTCCAGATGGTGGAACCCGCACACGGGTTGCAGAAGCGCGGCGAGACGGTACGCTCCTTTCCGGTGCAGGCCATCGCGCTCGGCAAGCAGGTCACTATCCTGGCGCTCAGCGGCGAGGCCGCGCTGCCGGAAGGCGTCAATCCGCGCGGCCTGATCTTCGCGCCGTTCTCCAACGAAGCGGCCGCAGCCCCGCGGGATGCGCGCGTGCGCGCCGCCGTCGAGCGCGTCCTGGCGCGAGTGAAGTAGCGTAGCCTTCCAGGCTGCAACGTCGGCGTCCTTGCCGACGTTCTTCACTGAATGCCGGTACGAATACCGGCATGGCAGGCGGGACGCCTACTCTACGGTGCTTACCGCCCCGGCGCGTAACCAAAGGTCACGGTCAGCGAAACACTGCGCGCGTCAGAGCCACGACCGGGGTACCCCGCTGGGGTCGGGAGTGGTTGCTTCTCAATGCCTCGGACCGGCCGCCCGGTGGTGCTTCGGCCTTCGCATGATGAAGAGGAACGGCAGCACCAGCAGGAACACGATCGCCATCGCCCGGAACGTGTCCACGAAGGCCAGCATCGCCGCTTGCCGCTGCACCGTGCCCCATAGCGCGACATAGGATTGCGTCGCGGCCGCCGCCGGGTCCCCGCCGTGCGTCATCATGGCGCTCTGCGTACTCCTGAAGAACCCCTGGGTCTGCGCGTTCAGCAGGCTCACGTGTTCGCCCAACCGGAGCGTATGGAATTGCTCGCGGCGGAACAGGAACGTAGTCGCCGCGGCGATTCCGAAACCGCCACCCAGATTGCGCATCAGGTTGAACATGCTGGTGGCGTTCCCCATCTCTTCCTTGGGGATGGGGTCCATCGTGGCCGTGGTCAGAGGCACAAAAAGCATCGCCAGCGACGCCCCCTGTACGAACTGGGGCCAGAAAATATCCCAGTAGCCGGCGTTCAGATTGAGGTTGGAAAGCTGATACAGCGTCCACGAGGCGCCGATCAGTCCCACGGCCAGGACCTTCCGCGGGTCGAAGCGCCCCAGCACCGTGCCCACCAGGGGCATCATGAGGAAGCTCCCCAGACCGCGCGGAGCCATGGCTATCCCAGCGTCGAGCGCCGAGTAGCCCAGCATGGTTTGCAGGAAGATCGGCAGCAACAGCAGGCTGCCGTAGAGTATGAACCCGAGCATGGTCATCAGAAAGACGCCCGCCGCATAAGTTCGGTCCTTGAAGACGCGCAGTTGGACCACCGGGTCGCGGGTATAGATCTCGTGCACCACGAAGAGAATCAGCGCCGCCAGAGATACCACCGTGGCGATCACGATCCAGTTGGCGGCGAACCAGTCATCCTCCTGTCCTTTATCCAGGATCACTTGCAGCGCG
>JADGNT010000746.1 GCA_017883345.1 Candidatus Solibacter sp.
AGACGTAGGTCATCGCCTGGAAGGTCTCTAGCGGCACATCGGTGCGGTAGCTCTTGAGCATCAGGCCGATGGAGAGCAGCGGGGCGACGGGGAACAGCAGCGTCGCCGGCACGGCGAGGTGGATGGCCGCGCGCCAGCGGACGATGCCTTGGCGCGTGCCCTGGATGAGGATCCACATGGCATAAACGAAGAGGCCGGCGATCACGACGATCTTCACTACGGCGATGGCGATGGCGAGGGCGTTCTCCCGCTCGCGGCCGCGCTCCCAGGCCTCGGGCAGTTTCCAGAAGCCGCGCGCCGAAGTGACGCGGTCGCCGGCCACGCCCACCTGCACGCGCCAGCGAGTCTGGTCCACGTTGCGCGGGTCGCCGGCGCGGGCTTCCCACACCACTGAGTGGTCGCGGCGCGCCTTTTTCTTTTCGGCGGACGACTCCTTGAGGTCCATGGCGGCGGTGTCCCATCCCAGTGAGGCGGCGAACTGGGCGGCGATTTCGCGGGCGCGTTCGGGGGGGATGTCGGCGCCGGGACGGGTCTCGGGGATGGTGTGGCCGAATCCGGTAACTCTGCCGGTTTCCGGATGGACGCTGACGGTGATCTCTTCCTGGTCGAGCGATTTGAAATAGCGCGTCATCCAGACCTGCATGGGACGGTTGCGCTCGAAGAGGGCGGAGGCCGCGCGCAGGGGAAGGCGCTCCAGGAAGTACTTGCCGGCGAACGAATCGCCGCCGCTCCAATGCGCGGCGGGGTAGGTGACGTGCTGGAAGGCGGCGGGGTCGAGGCCGCGCGACTTGACGAAGGCGTCCGAGGCGGCGCGCGCCCGATCGCGGGAGAGCTGGTAATCGGGCGATTCGCCGAAGTGGGTGACGGGGATGGCGAGGGAGGCGAGTCCGAGAGAGAGCACGGCGGCGGCGGCCCAGCGCAGCGGGATGCCGAGAGGGCGGTAGGGGAGGGAATCGGGCGGCGCTGCTTCGCCAGTGGGCGCCATTGCGGAATCCGCGCCGGGCTGGGCGTCTGACAGTGCGGCGGCTGGCGTGGCGGGTGGCGTGTCCGGTTCCGCGACGTCATCGCGGTTCAACAGGCCGGTCTCGGGCGCAAAGCCTCCCTGGCGCCAGTAGGCGGCCAGGGCGATCAAGACGGGGAGCACCATGATTCCCGCGGCGCCGAGCCCGGAGAGCTTGAAGTAGAGGCTTTCGGAGCGCACCAGCAGCATGGCGCTGTACATGGCGTCGACCGAATAGTGCCAGACCAGGGTGGGCAGGATGCCGAAGCGGAGCATGACGATGCCGAGCGCCACGCCGCCAATGCCGACTTCCACGCCGCGGATGTAGAAGGGCTGCTGCGGATAGCTGGCGTGGCCGAAGCCCCAGATGAAGCCGGCCAGCACAACCGCCACGATCATGTTGCGGGTGAGCTTGCGCAGAAAGGGAATGGCGAACATACGGAAGAGGAATTCTTCGGAGACGGCGGGCAGAAAGCCGCCGAAGAGGACGAAGGCCCAGGGGAATTTGGTGTTGAGCAGGTCGGTGTAGGGCACGTCGGCCGGCGACCAGGCGCCGTACTTGTAGGCAACGATGTAGAACCCGGTCTGGTAAGCAATGAAGATGCCGGTGAGGGTGATGCCGAGGATGGAGCCCAGGAAGAAGCGTTTGGTGCGCAGTCCGCGCAGGGTGAAGAGATTGCCGAGCGAGATCTTATCGCCGAACATTTCGCGATAGAGCGGTTCGGCGCCGGCGGTGAGGACGAACAGCAGGCCGCCCGCGCCGAGCGCCGAGAGCAGCGCGTTGAGAAACTCGCGGGAAAGGAAACTGCCGTAGGAATCGGTGGTGGGATAGCCGAACTCGTGCAGCGGAAATTCATTCAACTGCGCCAGGAAGCCGAGCACGATGGCGGCCAGGCCGACCAGCGCGGCGCGCCGCCAGGGCACATCGTGACGGCGCACGCGCAGCACGATGACGATCACCATGCCGGCCACCAGCACCAGCATCACGGCGACGTCGATGGTGGCGGCGACTTCGTTTTTCGAACGGAGCCGCTTGTAATCGCGCTGCCACTGTTCGGGGATCTTGAGGTATTCGCGATAGCCGCCGACCTCATTGCCGAGGACGGTGACTTCGAGGCGGTTGGTGGCGTCGCCCAACTGGAAATCGCGCTCCTTCCAGGTGAAGGTGCGGTCGATGCGATGCGGGCGCGCGGCGTCGGTGGCCTCGACGAAGTCCAGCCCGGCGGGGTCGCGCTCCAGGCGGGTGCGCAGGAAGTCTTCCGCCAGGCCGCGTGCCTCTTCGGTAGTGGCGGCGGGGCGGGTGGCGTCCTCGGGCAGTTCATGTTCGAAACCCACCAGTTGGCCGAGCGGCGTGATCTCGACGTTGTACTCTTCCTTCTGGAGCGGGCGGAACCAGCGGTAGCCCCAGCGCCAGAGGCGGACGCGCTTGCCCATGATCCGGTTGGCGCGCTCCAGGCCGGCTTCGCGTTCCAGGAACGTCTTGGCCTGGTCGTCGAAGGTGAACTGCGCGGCCTGACGATAGCCTGCGAGACGGTATCCTTGATCGCTCAAGAACTTGCCGGCGATGTTGCGGGCATCGTCGCGGCTTACCTTGAAATCGATGGAGGCTTCGGGGAAGGCACGGTAGAAGTTGCGCACGCTGAACCAGGTAGTGGCCGCGAGCAGCGCCGCGCAGATGAGGATGAAGCGGTAGTCGGACGCGCGAAGACGTTCTTTCATGTTGGTGGTCCTCAGCCGGTATGGTGGATCCGGGCCACCAGTTTACCCTTTGACGGCCCAGTGCAGGCCGATGCCGCCCAGGACGTAGCGGCGGGCATCGACCTGACGGTAGCCGGTGCGGTGGAGCAGCGACGAAAAGTCGTCGATGGAGACGAAGGTTCGGAGCGAATCGGGGATGTAGGTATAGACTCGGGGATGGCCGTGGAGGACCAATCCCCAGAAGGTGCCTTGGGCGTATAGATAGGCCAGGTAGAGCGGGCGCATGAGGGCGTTGGATGGCAGGTAGAAATCCAGGGAGACCAGTGACCCGCCGGGACGGGTGACGCGTTCGATCTCGCTCACCGCGACGTCGAGATTGGGGAAATTGCGCAGGCCGTAGCCCACGAACACGCAATCGAAGGAGTGGTCCGGGAAGGGAAGCATGCCGGCATCGCCGCAGACGGTGTGCCGGACGCCGCGTGCGCGCGCCAACTGGAGCATGCGCTCG
>JADGNT010000747.1 GCA_017883345.1 Candidatus Solibacter sp.
CGGAGACCCGGTGGCCGGAGGCGCGGCGGCGGCGGCGGCGCCGCGGCCCTGGGCAGTCAACAGGCACGGGGCAAAGATAAGCAGAGCGACGAAGTTACGCATGACGGTTGGATGGGCTCATGATACAACGCAACGTGGGAAAAAGCATATTGGGCCGCCGATGAACGCCGATAAAACAAAAACGCTCAAGATGCTTTGCTTATCCGCGTTTATCGGCGTTCATCGGCGGCCATTTGTTTTTTGCAGCGTGCTACGCCACGGCTCGCCGTCCGCGGGGCAGATAGCGCGCGGCGCAATAGCGATCGCTGTTGGCCGACGACGAGTATTTTTCCGGCGCATCGCCGTACGGATCGTGAAAGCGCGCCATCATCTCGTAGAGCCGCGCCCGCATGTCGGCGGTCCACCTGTCGTACCCGGCGTCGTTCACCACGTTGCGCAGTTCGTCGGGGTCGCGTTCCAGATCGTACATCTCGTCGAAGTCGAAGCCGTTGAAGACGTACTTGAAACGGTCCGTGATGGCGATCCGCTGCGTGTACAGGAACTCGCCGCCGTAGTAGGCGCACAGGATGTCGTCGCGCCACGGCGCACTCCGCGGGTCGGCGAACAGCGGCTGCAACCGGGCGCCGTCGGCAAACGGCAAGGCCCGCGCGCCCGCCGCGGCGACATAGGTGTGCGCCAGATCGTGCGTCTGCACCAGGCGGGCGGTCTTCGATCCGGCCTCCGTCTTCCCCGGCCAGCGCACAATCAGCGGCACGCGGTAGCACTCCTCATAGGGAAGCCAGCCCTTGATCCACATGCGGTGCGCGCCCACCATGTCGCCGTGGTCCGCGGTGAACGCCACCAGCGTGCGGTCCGCCTGCCCCGTCTCATCGAGTGCCTTCAGCACCCGCCCGATCTGCGCGTCCAACTGCTCGGTGTACGCGTAGTAATGCGCGCGACTCTGGCGGACATCGTCTTCGGTCACCGCTCCCCAGGTCTCCGACTCGCGGCGGTGCAGGCCGGGCTTGCCCGCGAACGTGTCGGCGAAACTCTTGGGCACCGGAATGGAGCGTGGATCGTAGCGATCCAGGTACTGCTTCAGCGGCAGGTAGGGATCGTGCGGCTCCACGAAATGGACCTCCAGGTGCCACGGCTGCGCGCCTTTGGCGAACCGCGCCATCATGCGCGACGCCAGTTCCGCGATGCGGTACTCCGGCGTGGCCTCCTCCGGACCCTCTTTGTAACCCCACATCGCGAAGGGCTCCGATCCCGGCCAGCGCATCATGCGCTGGTTGGTCACCTTCAGCCGTTCCGTGGAGCGCGGCACGCGATCCGGGTTCAAATCCAACTTCTGCAGAAGCGCGGGATCGCAGCCACTGATCCCGGCCACCTCGTGAAAACCGAAATCGAGTGGCGTGCGCAGGTAGCTGGCGTGCCACTTGCCGACATAGCCCAGACGATAGCCCGCCTCGCGCAGGCGCGCGGAGTAGAGCACCACGTCGGGGTTCATGTCGCGATGCACGGAGGGCGGCGAATGCACCTGGTTGTACACGCCGTTGTGCCAGTGGTAGGCGCCGCTGAGCAGCATGGCGCGCGCCGGACAGCACACCGCCGACGGGGTGTAGCTGCGCTCGAAGAGCAGTCCCTCGCGCGCCAGCCGGTCGATGTTCGGCGTGCGGCAACCCGACCGGCCGGCGATGGTCGCCCACTGCTGCTGATCGGTCATGATGTGCAGGATGTTCGGCCGCTGGCGCGCGTCGGGCGTCTGCGCGGCGGCCGTCGCCACCCCTGCGGCGCCCGCCAGAAAACTCCTGCGGTCCAATCGCTCTTCCGGCATGCGTCGTCGCCTCCCGCGATCGCCTCCATTAGATCACTAATGCGGACAGACGACCGGGGACAGACAGGCCTGACAGCGAATTTCCGGCAAAGAGCGCCGGAAATTCATGTCAGGCTTGTCAGTCCCCGGGAATCCTCTGGGCCTGCTGGAGTTTTTCATGAGGTTTGGCGAGGCATGACAGACCACGCAAGCCGATGGTCTGTCCCACTGGTATACTGCAATCGACTCAGGCAATCATCCATGAATTCCTCCGATGCACCTCATCGCCGCCAGTTCGTCCGCGCCGCACTGGCCACCGCCGCGTCGTACGGCCGAATCCTGGGAGCCAACGACCGCGTACGCATTGGCGCCATCGGCACCGGCGGCCGCGGCCAGTATCTGTTGAGCCAGTTGAAGCTCGCCGAGCAGAACGACATCGTCGCCTGCTGCGACGTCTACGAACCGCGCCGCCTGGAAGCCAAATCCAAGTACGCCACAGGGGACGCGCTCCTCTACCTCGACTACCGCGAGATCCTCGACCGTAAGGATATCGACGCCGTCGTGATCGGCACGCCCGACCACTGGCACGTGCCCATCACCATCGCCAGTGTGCGCGCCGGCAAAGACGTCTACTGCGAGAAGCCCGTCACCCACTCGATCGAGGAAGGCGCCGGGCTGATCGCCGCCGTGCGCGATTCCAAGCGCGTGGTGCAGATCGGGCTCCAGCAGCGCAGTTGGGAGCACTTCGCGCAGGCCCGCCAGGAGATCCTCGCCGGCCGCCTCGGCCAGGTGACCATGATCCGCACCTACTGGTTCCAGAACCACATCCCGTCGATGGGCCGCGTGCCCTCCTTCGACATGTCCAAGCTGGATTGGAAGCGCTTCCTGGGCTCGGCGAGCGACCGCCCCTTCGATCCGGACCAGTTCGGCAACTGGCGCTGGTATTGGGATTTCGGCGGCGGAGCGATGACCGACCTCTTCGTGCATTGGGTGGATGTCGCCCACTGGATCATGGGCGCCGACACGCCCACGCGCGCCACCGCGACCGGCCTGAAGGCCGTCCTGGTGCAGCGGCAGACGCCGGACACCATGAGCGCGGCACTGGCGTATCCTGGCAACGTGGTGGTGGAATTCGATAGCGCCCTGCTCGGCTACATCGAAGGCGGCGGCCTGATGATTCGCGGCACCAAGGCGGCGATGCGCCTGTGGCGCGGAGGCTTCGCGGTCTACGCCGAACTGGGGCGCTACAGCGAGAATCCCGAGCCTTCCAACGCCATCCTGGAAGTGAAATCCAAGCAGGACGGCACGCTGCCGCATATGAAAAATTTCCTCGACTGCGTGCGCACGCGCGCTACCCCCAACGCCTCCGTGGAAATCGGCGTCTCCGCGGCGCGCGCCGG
>JADGNT010000748.1 GCA_017883345.1 Candidatus Solibacter sp.
CTGGTGGGCGTCGCCATGGTGGGTGCCCTGTTCTCCTCCGACTCCTGGAATAACGTCACCTTCACGGCCGGCGAGGTGCGCAATCCCAAGCGCAACCTGCCCCTTTCGCTGGCCCTCGGCGTGGCCATCGTCTCCGCGCTGTACATCGCCTCCAACATGACCTACCTGAACGTGCTGACCTTCGATGCCATCCAGCACGCCGACAAGGACCGCGTGGCGGCCGCGGCGGCCTCCAGCATGTTCGGCCCGGTGGCGGTGCGGATCATGGCGGCGGCGATCATGGTCTCCACCTTCGGCTGCATCAACGGCATCACCCTCTCCGGCGCCCGGGTTTACTATGCGATGGCGAAGGATAAACTCTTTTTCCGGCAGGCCGAAACGCTTAACCCCAAGACTCACGCGCCGGTCTTCTCCCTGACCGTGCAATGCATCTGGGCCTCCCTGCTCACCTTGAGCGGGCGTTACAACGATCTGCTCGACTATGTTATCTTTGCTGTGCTGCTCTTCTACATTTTGACGATCGCCGGCCTGTTCGTGCTACGTCGCACCCGCCCGGATATGGAGCGGCCATACAAGGCTTTCGGGTATCCCGTGCTGCCCGCGATTTACATGTTGGCGGCGGGCCTGATCGAAATTTTGCTGTTGTTGTACAAACCGAACTACACGTGGCCGGGGCTCATCATCGTACTTTTGGGCCTGCCCGTTTACTTTATTTGGCGAAAGAAGGCGACCGTATGAGCAGTAACCTGTTTGCGACGAAATCGTTGGACCGGCTGGTGAATGAAGCACAGGAATCGGGCGAGCACAGCCTGAAGCGGACGCTCGGACCGTTTCAGTTGACGGCGCTCGGCGTGGGAGCCATCATCGGCGCGGGTATCTTCGTACTGTCGGGACTGGGCGCGCACTACGCAGGACCCGGGTTGATGCTGTCGTTTGTGTTGTCCGGTTTGGGCTGTGCTTTCGCCGGTCTTTGCTATGCCGAATTCGCCGCCATGATCCCGCTCGCGGGAAGTGCGTACACATACGCCTATGCCACGTTGGGCGAACTCCTGGCATGGATCATCGGTTGGGACCTGACACTGGAGTACGCGATGGGCGCCAGCACCGTCTCGTCCGGCTGGTCAAACCACTTTATCGAGCTGCTGAACATATTCCAAATCAAAATGCCGCTGTGGCTGGCGTACGACCATTGGACCGCATTGAAAACCGCGGAGAATATCGTGGCGCGGCAAATGGCACAGGCAGCGGACCCGAGTCTGGTGCCGGGCACGCAGGCGTTTCTCCTTAAGGTGACCGAGGTAATGGGCGCGCAGTCGCCGGTGCTCGCGCAGCGGGCGAGGGAGTTGCTGAACGCGCCAACTATTTTCGGGGTTGAATTCGGGTTTAATCTGCCGGCATTCGTGATCGCCCTGGTCATCACCGCGATTCTGGTGGTCGGGATCAAGGAGAGCGCCCGTTTCAACGCCACCATCGTGGTGATCAAGGTATGCGTCGTGTTGTTCGTCATCTGGATGGGATTCAAATATGTAAACACGGAGAACTGGGGACACGACTGGAGTTCCTTCGCCCCCTACGGGTTTTCCGGCATAGGAGCGGGAGCGGCCTACATCTTCTTTGCATATATCGGATTCGACGCTGTGTCCACCACCGCGCAGGAGGCCAAGAACCCGCAAAGGGATTTGCCAATCGGCATCATTACATCCCTGGTGGTGTGCACGGCGCTTTACATTCTGGTGGCGTCGGTGCTCACTGGAATGGTGCCCTGGCGCGAAATCAACATCGAAGCGCCGATCGCGCGGGCGTTTCTGGACCGCGGGTTGACCACTGCATCGCACGTAATTACGGTAGGCGCACTGGCCGGTCTCACCAGCGTGATGCTCGTCATGATGTTGGGTCAGACGCGGGTGCTCTATGCGATGGCCAAAGATGGCCTGCTGCCCCAAGGGTTCTTTGCGGCCGTTCACCCCAAGTTCAGGACGCCCTGGAAGAATACCATCCTGGTCGGATTTGTGGCTGCCATCGTGGGCAGCGTCACGCCGATCGACGATATAGGGAAAATGGTGAATATCGGGACGCTGCTTGCCTTCGTCATCGTCTGTATCGCAATCATGGTCTTACGGAAGACAAACCCGGGACAGGCGAGGCCGTTTCGGACCCCCTGGGTGCCGTTGGTTCCGATTCTCGGCATCGTCTTCAACGGATACATGATGTACAAGCTCGGGTGGATCAACTGGGCGCGCCTGATCGTGTGGCTGATCATTGGCCTCATCGTGTACTTCAGTTACGGCAGGCATCATAGCCACCTGGCGAAAGACAACGCGGCAATTGGCAAGCTCTGATTTCCGTTCCATGCGGCTGCTGCTCACCTGCGCGGTAGTGCTCGGCGCGGCGCACGCGCAGCAGTCGCAGAACCCTTCGCCCATGGTGGAGCACACCCGGGCGCACCCGCGCCTGAAGGAGCAATCGCCACCCGGCCGCCGCCAAAAACTCGCGCTGGGCACGCTGTTTCTCCCCGCCGGAATGAAGACCGCCAACGGCGCGGGCATCCTCTTTTTCTTCCATGGCGGCACGTGGCTTCCCGAAGTTGCCGCCGCCCGGAACAAGGTGGCGGTGGTCACGGTGCAAGCCGGTTCCGGCTCCGGCGCCTACGTCCGGCTGTTCGACGATCCGGCGCGTTTCCCCGCCTTGCTAAAGGAAGCCGAAAGCCAAGCGGGCGTGCGTTTCGGCCGCGTCATGCTGGGCGGCTGGAGCGCCGGGTGCGGCGCCATTCGGCAGATCCTCAAAGCGCCCGATTCTTACGCGCGCGTGGATGCGGCGCTGATGATCGACGGCATCCACAGCGATTACGTGGATGGCAAACCCGGTCCGCTCGAATCCAAGATCGGCGGCGATAACCTGGAGATCTGGCAGAAACTGGCGCGCGACGCCATGGCCGGCCGCAAGCGCGCCATCGTGACGCACTCGGAGATTTTTCCCGGCACCTTCGCCAGCACCACGGAAACCGCCGACTATCTGTTGAAGCAGTTGAACCTCGCGCGCCGGCCGGTGCTGAAGTGGGGCCCCATGGGCCTGCAACAACTCAGCGAAGCGCGCGCCGGCAAGTTCCTCCTCGCCGGTTACGCCGGCAACTCGGCGCCCGATCATGTGGACCAGTTGCACAGTCTGCCGGTGTTCCTGAAGTGGCT
>JADGNT010000749.1 GCA_017883345.1 Candidatus Solibacter sp.
TCCCGCGGAAATGCTCCGCGATTCGCGCGATGTGGAACTGGTTGATGGCCGCCTTCTGTTCCGCCGTCTGGGCGCGCCAATCCTCTGGCGCCGTGCGCAGCGATTCGTTTTCCGCATTCGCCGGAGGAGTATTGAAAAGCAGGTGCTCGGCCAGCCGCCGCTCTTCTTCGGGCAGCGACGCGAAGCGCTCCAACTTCTCCGCGTTGACGATGGCCAGGTCCAGCCCCGCCTTGGTGCAATGGTAGAGGAAGACCGAGTTGACCACTTCGCGCGCCGCCGCCGGCAGCCCGAAACTGATGTTGGAAATCCCCAACACGGTCTTCACATACGGGATGTTTTCCTTTACCAACCGTATGCCTTCGATGGTCTCCACCGCGCCGCCGATGTAGTTCACGTCGCCCGTGGCGCAGGGGAACACCAGCGGGTCGATGATGAGGTCCTCCGCCGGAATCCCGTACTTCTGGGTCAGCAACTGGACGCTGCGCCGAGCCACCGCCAGTTTGCGCTCGCGGGTGAAGGCCTGTGCCTGCAATTTGTCTTCGTCGATCGAGCCCACCACCAGCGCCGCGCCGAAGCGTTTGGCGATGGGGCACAGGAGCTCGAACTTCTCCTCGCCATCCTCCAGGTTGACCGAGTTGACGATGCTCTTTCCCTGGCAGTAGGTGAGCGCCAGTTCCACCGCTTTGGGGTCGGTGGTGTCGATCATGAGGGGCGCCTTGATCTTGCGGATCAGCTTCTCGAAGAAGGGCGGGATGTCCTCCATCTCTTCGCGGTCGGTGCTCTGCAGGCATACGTCGATCACCTGCGCGCCGTTGCGCACCTGGCGGCGCGCGATGTCGGTGGCCTCTTCCCATTTCTCCGCGGCCACCAGGTTCTTGAAGAGGCGCGAGCCGATCACGTTGGTCCGCTCGCCCACCAGCAGCGGCCGGTTGCTTTCCTCGGCCTCCACCAGTTCGATGCCGGAATAGTAAGCGCGATGGCGCGGCCCCGGCAGCGCCCGCGGGCGCTTGCCCTGCGTCATCTGTGCGATGGCGCGGATGTGCGCCGGCGTGGTGCCGCAGCATCCGCCCACGAAATTCAGCCAGCCGCGATCGGCAAACTTCTCCAGTTGCGCCGCCAGCGATTCCGGCGTCTCGCCGAATTTCCCCTCGGAGTTCGGCAGACCGGCATTCGGATAGCACGAGATGCGGTGCGACGACATCTCGTGGAGCGTCCGTATGTGGTCGGTCATCAGGTCCGGACCGGTGGCGCAGTTCATGCCCACGCCCAGCAGGTCGTGATTCTCGATGGAAGCGTAGAGCGCGTCGATGGGCTGCCCGCCCAGCATGGTCCCGGTGCGTTCGATGGTCACACTCGCCACCACCGGAATTGTAATTCCGAGATCGCGCCCCAATTGTTCTACCGCCACCAGGCCCGCCTTGAGGCTGCCCGTATCGAAGCAGGTTTCGATGAGCAGATAGTCGGCGCCGCCCTCGACGAGGGCTTTGGCTTGCAGATAATAATCGGCGCGCAGCTCGGCGAAGGTGGTGGTGCCGGTGATATTGAGATCCTTGTTGGTGGGTCCCATGGAACCGGCGACGAAGCGCGGCTTGGCGGGCGTGGAATACTGGTCGGCGATCTCGCGGGCCAGTTTCGCGGCGGCGAAGTTGAGCTGGTACGCGCGGTCTTCCAGTTTGTTGTCGGCGAGCGCGATTCGCGTGCCCCCGAAGGTGTTGGTCTCAATGATGTCCGCGCCGGCTTCCAGATACTGGCGATGGATATCCTGGATGACGTCGGGCCGCGTGACGTTGAGGATTTCCGGACAGTTCTCCCGCCCCAAGTAGTCGGTCTCGATGGCAAGCGGCGCCTGATGGATCATGGTGCCCATGGCCCCGTCGAGCACGAGTACACGTTGTTCCAGGCTGTCGATTAGCGCGTGTCGACGCTCCAGGGGAGTGGTCATAGGGGGGTGTGCTTTCTTTAGTTTAACAGGGCAGGACTGGAAGGCTCTTGGTGGGGCAGGCGCTTTCGCCTGCCGATTCCGAATCAAGCGCCATTTTGGCAGGCGAAAGCGCCTGCCCCACCTCTTCGCGCGCTATGCTGGAGGTAGTGAAACTTACCGCTCCAGGCCGCTGCGGCGCGGCACTGCTGATGCTTTGCGCCGCTCTGCCTGCGTTGGCCGGCATGCGCTTTCAAGTCCGCCGCATGACCCGTGACGACGTGCCTCTCGGCAAAGGGCAATGCGATATCCGCCTGCAGGTGGATAACGAGGTCGAAGTGTCCGTGCGCGGCGATCTGGTCGCCATCCGCACCATCTCCGGGCGCGACGCGCGCGATGACGGTAGCGAATGCAATGCGGCGCTACCCGACCACGATGTCGTGGGCTTCAACTTCCAGGTGGTGGAGAGCCGCAATGAGATTCGCCTGTTGGCCGAACCCTCGCGCCGCAACGGCTTCGCCGCCATCGTGCGCATCCGCGACAGCTCCGGCGGCGAGGGACGGTATCACTTCCGCCTGAGCTGGGCGATCACCGGCAGCGATTACGGCCGCCCCGGCGGCGGCAACGACCGCCCGCCCTCGCCCCGCGATGACAATTTCGACCGGACCCAGGGCGCTGCTGGGTTCAGTTGGAATAATACCGTGAGCTTCCGCGGCAAGGGACAGGGCACGGCATCGATGAACAACTCTGGCGAAATGCGGCTGGGCGAAGTGACCATCGAGATCGATCGCGGCGGCAAGCTGCTGGCGTCGTTCCGCACCGAGGGCCGCGGCCGCCCGATCTCCTTCACCGGCCAGATTCTGGCCAGCGAAGGCGGGCGATGGAAAGCCGACGTGATGTCCGAGGACCACCGCCTGCGCGGTCCGATGTGGATCTCGGTGGACGACCGCCGGCAAGTCAACAGCATCACCCTGGAAGCCACCGACGGCCGCGACCGCATGCGCCTGAACTGGGACCGGCGGTAGGAATGTGCAGCTTAGGCACTACGCAAAACTTGCTTCGTGGTTGCCGCCGTGGCGCACGCACTCCTGCGTGCCGCGTCGAGTCTCACTCGACGCTGGAGCGCCCTGGGTTATGTGGCGCCGGCACTCGTGCCGGCCGTGTCCCGACTCATCGGGACGCCTGCCGGGCGTGCTCCAAAGCGCGTCCCGAGGAGTCGGGACGCGGCAGACTGAGAGTCTGCGCCACGTCGGTGGCTGAG
>JADGNT010000750.1 GCA_017883345.1 Candidatus Solibacter sp.
TTTCCACCATGAAAACCCACCGCGAAAAGTGGCAGGCCGTGCTCTCTGGCTTAGGCTGGAGCTTCGCCCCCCGCCCCGATTCCGCCGCGGGGGACTAAGCTAAGCCAAGTCACCTGAATTGATTAACCCAAATTCTTATCTGCGTTAATCGGCGTTCATCGGCGGCCAATTCTGCTTTTCGCCAAGAGAATATGGCCGCCGATAAACGCAGATGAACGCCGATAAGAAATGCCCTTTCGATTCGGCCTTATACGCGGCCAGGTGTCTTGCCCTCGTGCAGCACCTCCACGATTTGCCGGAACAAGCGTGACTTCACTTCATACCGCTGCGGCCCGCGCGTGATGTACCTGACTTGAATCTCCAGGCCGTTCGCCGCCGGCCGCAGATCCACCGGCGGCTTGGCCGAAAACGACTGCGTCCCGTACTGCCGCGTGATCCGCTCCCAATCCTGTTCGGCCAGTTGCGCGTCGGCCTCCGTCTCCTTCTCCACCACTTCCCGAATCCGCTGCGCCATCCCGTAGGGATCGCCCGCCGCCGGCACCGTCACCTGCAATTCGTCCCACAGCCACTGCCCCGCCGCGCATCCAGCACGCCGCTCCAGCTCTTGTACGTTGGCGAATCGACCGTGCTCAAAATGAATCTGGACGGTCCCAGGATGCCCGTCCCCGAGCTCGCCGCCATGCTGCGCGCGATGCGGATCGTCCTGCCCCACGGCGCTTCGCTGGAAGGCGGCACGGCCAGCATCAAACTCGCCCTGCGAGGTCCCTTGGAGCGCCTGGTGACCACCGGTTCGCTCTCGCTCGACCACACCAAACTCGCCGGCTTCGACATCGGCAAGAGGATGGCCGCCATCGAAAAACTTGCCGGCATGAAGGGCGGCCCCGACACCGAGATCCAGACCCTCGGCGCCACCCTGCGGATCGGCCCCGAAGGCATTGCCGCCGACCACCTGCCGCTCATCGTGCCCGCCATCGGCAACCTGGAGGGCAGCGGCACATCCAGCCCCGCCCACATCCTCGATTTCAAAATGCGCGCTACCGTCCACACGTCCGGATTGCTGGCGCCCGTCGGCGGTACGCCGATCCCGTTCACGGTGGAAGGTCCCGCCACCGACCCCGTGTTCCGCCCCGACATGAAGTCGCTCGCCAAGGAAGAACTCAAGAAGTTCACCGGCGGAGATGCCGTAGGCCAGGCTACCGGCCTCCTCAAGGGCCTCCTCGGCGGCAAGAAGAAATAGGCGCGACGCGGGGCCTCGCACAGGCGTGGACGGGGCCGAATGGCGATTGCGCACCGTGCGCCGGTTTGAGCGACAATGAAGTCGTGACGCAAGCGATCACAAAAGATCCCGAGACGATGCACGGAGTACCCGTGTTTCGAGGGACGCGCGTGCCGGTTCAGACCCTGTTCGAGTATTTAGAGGGCGGCGACACGCTGGAGAACTTCGTGGAGGGCTTTCCAACTGTTTCCCGTGCTCTGGCGTTGGCTGCACTTGAAGAAGCCAAGCAACTCTTGCTGGCACGCGTGTGATGCGACTTCTCGTCGACGAGTGCGTTGACGAGCGTCTACGGCTTCTGTTCGCCGGGTACGACTGCCAGACTGCCAGATTCGCCAATTTGGCGGGACTGAAGAATGGGCGCCTGCTGGAGGCTGCCGAGGCCGCTGGTTTCGACGTCCTCATTACCGTCGACCAGAACATTCCGGATCAACAAAATCTAGCCGGACGGCGGATCTCCTTGATCATTCTCTGCGGGCCAACCAACCGGCTGCGCGATCTGGAGCTACTCGTGCCCGCCGCGGTTTCCGCGCTACGTTCCATCGGGCGCGGCGATGTTGTGAGAATCAGGTAGGAGCTTCGCCAGCCGTTCCTCAGCCTATCCCCGGCGTCCCCCGCACAGATGTTACAGTCGAATTGTGGCGTTTTCCCGCGTAATCTGGATCGTTCTCGATAGCGTAGGTATCGGCGAAATGCCCGATGCCGCGCAATATGGCGACGTGGGCAGCGACACGCTGGGCAACATCGCCCGCATTCGCGGTATCCAACTGCCGAACCTCGCGCGCCTCGGCCTCGGCAACATCATGCCGCTCACCGGCATCGCCCCCGCCGCCGCCCCCGCCGGCGCCTATGGCAAGTGCACCTTGGCGTCGCCCGGCAAGGACACCACCACGGGTCATTGGGAAATGGCCGGCATCCACCTCGCCAAGCCTTTCCCGCTCTACCCGCACGGCTTCCCGCCCGGCGTCATGAGCGAATTCGAACGCCGCATCGGCCGCCGTTCCCTCGGCAATAAGGCCGCCTCCGGCACCGAGATCATCAAGGAACTGGGTGTGGAGCACATGCGCACCGGCTCGCCCATCGTCTACACCTCCGCCGACAGCGTCTTCCAGATCGCCGCCCACGAGGACGTGATCCCGCTCTGGGAACTCTACAAGATGTGCGAGACCGCGCGCGAGATCCTCCAAGGACCACACGAGGTCGGCCGCGTGATCGCGCGCCCCTTCGCCGGCGCGGACGGCAGTTTCGCGCGCACCTCCAACCGCCACGATTACGCCGTCCCGCCGCCTCCGGGGATGCTGCTCGATCGGCTCCACGATCTCGGCGTACCGGTGCACGGCGTCGGCAAAATCTTCGACATCTTCCTGGGCCGCGGCATTTCGGATTCCACCAAAACCAAGAACAACACCGAGGGCATGGCCCAGACCCTCGAGGCCATCGAGGAAACCGGTCGCGGCCTGATCTTCGTCAACCTGGTGGATTTCGACCAGAACTACGGCCACCGCAACGATGTGGAAGGCTACGGCGCCGCGCTCGAACAGTTCGATGCCTGGGTTCCCGAATTCCAGAGCCGTCTCGCCGCTGGCGATCTCGCCATCTTCACCGCCGACCACGGCTGCGACCCCACCACGCCGTCCACCGATCACAGCCGCGAGTACGTGCCGCTGCTCGCGTTCGGCCCCAAGGTCCACGCCGGCGTCAATCTCGGCGTGCGCGGCACGCTCAGCGATATCGGCCAGACCGTCGCCGAAAATTTCGGCGCGCGCCTGGCGCAAGGCCAAAGCTTCTTAGAGCAAATCTTATGAGAACACCTGTCATGTCGGGCAATTGGAAGATGTACAAAACGCCCGCGGAAACCACTGCATTCTTCGAGAAATTCCGGCCGCTGGTCGAGAAGTCCTCGCA
>JADGNT010000751.1 GCA_017883345.1 Candidatus Solibacter sp.
GCTAAATGGCTATGTGCTTGACTCAGGTAGCCCGCGTCGGTGGCGCCATGTGGGGCGGGCGCCCTCGCCCGCGGCCGGCCCCCTGGCCGGCCTGCCAGCAGGCGGACGAGGGCGTCGTCCCCACAGGGGGCCCCAGGTCCAGGGGGACCGCCCCACCCAGCCGATGCCAGAGCGCTTACCTGAGTCAACCACATAGCCCTCTTCCGCTATTATCGATAGAGGTCATTTCCGGCCGCCACCGGCCCTGGGGAGAAACTGATGCGTCTGACTCACGTTTCGCTGGCTCTGGCTAGTTTGTTGCCCGCTTTCTCGCAAACTCACACCTTAGACACGGAAAAGAACGCCGCCATGATCGATACCGCGGCTCGGGAAGGGGTGGAGCTTCCGGTAACCCGGACATGAGCGATTCTCGTATAGCCATAATCGCGATTCACGGCGTCGGCGATCACCAGGCGTTTGAGATGGCCAAGGCCGTCGGCGACATGCTGGAGGATCTGGAGGACGGCCCGCGCCAGCCGCGCTACGGCACGTTCGGCGAGGACTGGGTCCGGGTCAACGTCGCCCCGGTTAAGGTACAGGTCGACGCCTGCCCGGCCGCGGGTTCCGCTAAGCCGGCCCCGGCGAAAGGGCCGCGCGCCTGGGGTCCGCTGGACGCCCTGTTTGCATCCAAGCGTCCCGTCCGGCACGCCGCCGAGTCCCTGCCCGATAGTCTCGACCACCTTTTCATGGAAGGCCAACTGTCCGAGTACAAAGGCGAGGGACCGGAAGAGACGTATGAGGTCCTGCGCCTCAAAGGCCGGCGTATGGTGAATGCCCCCGTCGGCCGGGAACAGGATGCAGGGCAGGCTGCCCCTCCGCCGCCTGAGGTCCCGGAGAAAGAAGTCCACATTTATGACATGTTCTGGTCGGACCTCTCGGGCGTTGGCACCGCTGGCCTTCGAATCTTCGGGGAACTCTACCAGCTCCTGTTTCATCTGGGCAGCATCGGCGTAAACAACGTGAAGGCCGCGGCCATCACGCTGCGCGATACTCCGGCGGGCCCCGCCTGGAGCCGGTTCGGGGCCGCTCAGGTCCGCGCCGCCACACTCCTGGCGTTGCCCATCCCTATCCTCAATTTGGTCCTGCTGGCCTTCGCGGCCGCCGTGGTGGCCATCGGCTGCCTCACGAAGTTCTCGGTCACCGAGGAGTTGACCGCCACGGCGCTGGTTCTGTTCGCGGCCGGCGCGGGTGCTTGGGGCTATGCTCTGATGCGCCAAGGCGGATTCAGTATGGCCGCCTTCCGCCGGCCGGTCGTCCTGTTTCTGCTGGCTTCCTCGGCCGTCTCGATTCTCGCGACGTTGAATGCCAAGACCTTGGATTCACTGCCGGGATGGAGCGAAGCCATCGAATTCGTGGCCGGGATCATGGTCCTGATCGGCGCTTTCGCCGCGGTCCGCGGCGTTGTCGCCGCCTATGAGAAGCGCCGCCCCGGAGCCAATCGGGCGTTCCCACGTTGCCTGCTCGCGGTGGGGGGACTCGCTCTCATCTTGACTCTCGTCTCGGGCCACCGGTTCCTGCCGCAATCGCATGACTTCTTGGCCATGTCGATTCTGCTCCGCTTCATCGAGGTGACGTTCTGGGCGCTGTTGATCGCGTGGCTCCTGTTCTGGATCGCGCTCGTCGCGGCTTTTTTCGCCGGCCAACGGGCGGTGAAGCGGACCGCCACTGCCGATCCGGCGGAAAAGGACCGCGCCGCCCACACCAACTGGACCGCCCGCCTGACCCTGGCGCTTCCGGCGACCTTGTTCCTCCTCGTGACATTCCCCGGATGGGCCGGTCTCCTGTCGCTCTCGCTCCCGCTTTTGCCGCATGGTACGCCCTCCTTAAACACCGATTGCGCGGCGGGGAGTATCCGCAATCGGCAGGCGTCCGGCTTGCCCAGCGTCCTGTGCTACACTGCGCTCTTTCCGCCAGGTAAAGTCACCCAGACGACAGCCGGAAACTGGGCCTGGAACACGCTGTTTCAGGCGGGAGCCGGCTATGCTCCCGTGCTTCTGCTGCTCGTCTGCTTCGCGGCCATCATCAGCATCTGGGGTCTGACGCCCTCGGTGGTGAACGAAGTCTCCCCACCGTGCGGCATGGGCCCCGGCGTCGTGCGGGAAGCCACCGCGGCGGGAGAGTGGCTGGACAACGGCTACCGCTTCATGCGCTGGGCCGGGCGTCTGATCTACCTCGGAATTTTCGCGTTTCCATTGGCCGTCGTACTGGCGTTGCTTCCCGGCTATGCTTGGGTAGCCACCTACCGGGCCGCGGCCATTCCCTTTCAGGAGGCGATCGGCGCCGTCGTTGCCGGCGCGGGCATCGGCATCCTTGGACTGGGCGGGCGTCTCTCCAAACTGGCGTTGGGCTTCCGGCCGATTGTGCGCGTGGCTTTGGACGTCGACAACTGGCTGCGCGAGCATCCGCGCAATGCCAATCCCACCGCCCGCATCTGCGGCCGCTACGTTTCGCTGCTGCGCTACATTGCCCAGTGGAAGGACGAGCAGGGCCACGGATACGACGCCCTCATCGTCTTTGCCCACAGTCAAGGCACAGTGGTGACGGCGGATCTCCTGCGCTTTCTCGAGGTCGAAGCGCGTGCTCGGGGCAGTTACGCTGCGTACGACGACACCCTCGCCGGCCTCGATCGCATGAACCGGTATCTCTTCACCATGGGCTGCCCGTTGCGGCAGTTGTACGGTCTCCGTTTCCCGTATTTGTACGGATACGCTCCCACGGGATCGGCGGAGGATCCGCTACCGCGTCCGGAACACCTGGGCGTCCGCCTATGGGTCAACGCCTACCGCACGGGCGATTACGTCGGCCGCCACCTCTGGCGGCCACACCCCTGGCAACCGGTCGGTAGCATTTCGTTCCGCACGTGGGATCCACCCCAAGGCATCCCCGCGAACGTGTGGCAGCAGGGCGGCCGCGTGGAGTTTTCGATTGGTCCGGGAGCGCATACTCACTACTGGGACTCCACCGCCGAACCGATCGCCGAAACCCTGGATGTCCTGATCGCCCGCGCGAATGCGCCGGTTCCGGGGAATCCTTAGTCCGGATTTCTCATCAGTTCGCGGTCAAGACATGCCGGCAAGAGTGCCGGCACGGCACGCTGAGAGCGTGCGCCACGGTTGCGTGCGAACAGACTGTTGA
>JADGNT010000752.1 GCA_017883345.1 Candidatus Solibacter sp.
CCGGGAGTGTGTACCCACGCTTCGAGTAGACTCATCGCGTCCCCTTTTCGTATTCCTCGAGCAGGCGGTGCAGTTCGGACAGCTCCTCTTTCGATGCCTTTTGCGCCGAAAGCGCGCCCAGCAGCAAGCTCCGCGCCGACCCGTTAAAGGCCCTCTGGAGCAGGTCGCCCGCCAGTTGCCGCTGCGTCCATTCCCGCGGCCGCGCCGCCTGGTAGATGTGCGCTCGCTGCTTCTCGTCGCGGCGCACCAGGCCTTTCTCCGCCATGATCTGCAGCGTCTTGAGCACGGTGGTGTACTGCGTGGGCTTGCGGGCGCAGATTGCGTCGTGTACCTCGCGCACGGTAGTCGGCCCGCGGCTCCACAGCACGGTCAGAATTTCGAGCTCGGCATCGGTCGGTCTGGGCAGTTTCTCCGCCATATACGAAGAAGTTACTACGAAGACGCTCGTATGTCAAGAGCAAATCCAGGCAGGAATTTTCCTCCGCGTTCTCCGCTCCCTCCGCGCACCGCCTGGGCAACGCGTGAATTCTGCTCCTTCCGTCGAGCTTGCTCTTGCTTTTCTCTGTGTTTTTCTCCGTGTTCTTCTCTGCGCTTATCTCCGCGTCTCCGCGTCTCCGCGGTGAATGGGAATCCTGACTGGCGGCACCCCCCTCCTACTTCAGTATGCTGACCGTGCCGGTGGCGCGCAGCTTTTCGGCGGCCTCCGGCCCGACTCTTCCATTGCGGTCGAAGCGTCCCTCGGCCAACACGTTGGCCAACGATCCCTTGAACAGAATGTAGTCCCCAAAGGTGCTGAGCAGGCGGTACGGCGCCGGCGCATATCGGTAGCCGCCGCGATTGGCTTCTTCCGCGCCGGTCCACCAGGGCAGGCCGGAACTCACCAGGACGTAGTGCCTCCCTGCCGCGACAATGAAGAGCAGTCCGTAATCGGCCGCGCCCGGATTGAGCGCCAGGGGGAATTGCGGGGCGAACCGCGCGATCAGACGGTTGGTCCGCGGCGTGCCGAACAGGACCAGATTGGCGCCGGCCAGATCGTCGTCATTGACCTCCCGATCGCTCTTCACGGGCAGCGTCAGATTCAGCCGCGACCGGTTGCTCGACCATGCCGCGGCGGTCTCCGCGTCGCGGCGCGCTGGCGCGTCGCCCGCGCCGTAGACATAGATGTGGCGCGCGTTGACCGCCTCCACAATCGGCCCCTGAAGCGCCGCGGCGGGCGCCGGGCTCTGCCTCCACCCCTGCGGCGTTTTGGTGAAGGAAAGTGCCGCCGCCGGGCGAAGGCGCACGGCAGCGCCATCGATGGTCACTGCCTTGGCGCTGGCGGCCAAGGTGAACGCGTCGACATCCCGCGTCACTACGCGAACCTCGCCGCTAGCGCGCACCGCGTCCACCGAAGCCAATACGCCGGGGGCCAGGGCGTCGATCCGCACCCAATAGGCGGCGGCGTAGCGCAGATCGCGCGCCACCAGACGAACGCGGTCCGGATTGGCGTTGCGGCGGTATTTGCCGAACCAGTCGAAAATGGCGCCGTCCTTGTAGGCGAAGTCCCAGGCATTGTGGCGGACCCCGGGAAATTCGATGTACTCCACCGGGCTCTCCAGACTGAGCAGGCGCCGCTGCCACTGCCGCGAAGACTCCACGCCCACGGCGGGGTCCAGATCGCCGTGGAAAAAACGCATCGGCAGGTTGAGCGCGTTGGGGGCCAGATCCTCCGTGCCCGGAAACACATCGGCGCACAGCGGAGCCACCGCTGCCCACACGTCGGGGCGCGTCAGCCCCAGCCAGAGCGCTCCCCCGCCACCCATGGAAGCTCCCGTGAGGTACACGCGATCTTCGTCCACCGGGTAGCGGCGCTTGACGTCGGCCAGCACGTCGTACACATCCTGCTCGGCGATTCCCTGATAGCCCATCGTGCCCCTGGCAAACGGACAGGCAACCAGGTAATCCACCGCGCGCGGCACCGCTAGCCGGCTCAACGCCTGCAGGCCGGTTTCGCCGTAGCGCGCCGGAATCCCGAACACCCGCTTCAGGTTGACCACATGGTTGGACTCTTCCTCGTGCAGGCTCACCACCAAGGGGTAGCGGCGCGCCGGGTCGTGGGACTTCGGGACGTAGAGCGCATAGGGCTGTTCCGACTGATCGACCGCGGAGCGGAAGGTGACCACGGTCTGGCCCCCGAGCATGGAAGCCGCGGCCAGCACGCACCCCAACAGTTTCCCCATGGGCTAGAGCCTCGTCGCCGCCGGCAGCCAGCCCAGGAACCATTCGCCGAAAGCGTCCAGTTGGCGCTGCCGCTCGGGCGAGAGCGGCACCGATTGAGCACCCAGCTTGACTCCCCGCAGGCCCGTAGCCACCTTCACCAGCACCGGGAACGGAAACTGAACGGCCCAACCGAGAAATTCCTGGAGCATGGATTCCAGGCGGGCCACTTGCTCCTGGTCTTGGTTGCGCAGCGCGGCATCCAGTGCGACCACAATCTCGGGAATCGCGCAGGCGGCACTGGACACCAATCCATGCGCCCCGCGGCGGCGCGATTCCACCAGGTTGGCGTCGTCACCGGACAGATAGGCGACCGGCAATGTCGCGAAGAACGCGGCATTGGCGGCGGGATCCTCCATGCCGGCGAAATGGCCGGTACCCAACAAGTCGCGCGCCGTTTCGGGCGCGATTGCCGTGGTGACGGCCGGCGTATTGGCCAGGTACGTCGCCATGCCCCCGCCCATCTGGCAGGCAAACTGGAGATAGAATTCGCGGATCTCTTCCTGCGGGTAGCGGAAGAAATGCGGCGGCGGCAGAAAGACTCCTGCCGCGCCCGCGCGGCGCGCCTCCCTCGCCAGGCTGAGCGAGTCATCCAGCCCGATCGATCCGACACCCGCGTAGAGCGGCACGCGGCTGCGTTTGGCGGCCAGATACAGCACTCGGGTGCGCTCTTCCAGGCTGAAGGCGGGGTACTCGCCGGCTGCCGTAAACAACGCAATCCCGCGGACCTGGGCGGCGCACAGGTGATCGATCAGTTCGAAGGCGGCGCCGAAATCGAGGTCGCCCTTCTGGCCGCGCGGGGTGAGGGCGGCAACGATGACACCGTGGTCTTCAGTCATGCGGTCAGCGCCGTGCTGGTAAGACGTTTCTAGTAATCATACGATAACCGGGACATCACCCTATGTCGGACCGCCCGTG
>JADGNT010000079.1 GCA_017883345.1 Candidatus Solibacter sp.
CTCGATACCGGCGAATGCCTCGAGGGCTACATCTTCGATCGCGAGCGGAAAGCCTGCCTCGCGGCTTCGACGATGCGCATCATGACCAAGCCCGCCGGCGACAAGGTCACGGTCAAGTACGCCGATATCGCCCGGGTTTCCTTTACGGGCCGCGACATGGCTGACGGACGCAGTTGGGAAGCCTGGGTCAAGAAGTACGCCGAGCGCAAAGCGGCGGGCGAGAAGAACATCGAGCTGGTGCCTGAGACGATGGAATGAGGAAGCCACTTATCGCTCCCTAACGGTCGCGGCTCGGATCGGAGCCGCGACCGTTAGGGAGCGATAGCCTGCCGGCCTTGTAGTTGCGCTGCCGGCAGAGTATGATTGGGGCGACGGACCGGGAGGATCGACCAATGAGTTCCCCTCGAAGCAGCCTGTACCGCGGCCTGGCGGAGCAGCCATCGGCGAGTCTGCCAATTTCCGCTTCCCCCGCACGCTCCACTGTTGCCGGCGGTTCCACCGCCGCGGCCAGGAAGGTGGCCGAGGTTTTCTCTCTCGCCGGCATCGAGATCGGCGGGCACCGGCCGTGGGATCTTCAGGTTCACGACGAGCGCTTCTATCCAAGGCTGCTGGCGGGCGGCGACCTGGCGGCTGGCGAATCCTATATGGATGGCTGGTGGGACGCCGAGGCACTGGACGAACTGTGCACCAGGGTCCACCGCGCCAACCTGCCCGCCCTGGTTGGCGGGTGGGAAATGTTCTGGCTCGCCATGAAAGGCCGCATCTTCAACCGCCAGCGGAGATCACAGGCCGTGGAGGTCGCGCGGCTGCATTACAACCGGGGAAATGACATCTACCGGGCGATGCTGGACCTTCGTATGCAGTACACCTGCGCCTACTGGAAGGACGCCACCACCCTGGACCAGGCTCAGGAAAACAAGCTCCGCCTGATTTGCCGCAAGATCGAACTCCAGCCGGGGATGACGGTCCTCGACCTGGGGGGCGGCTTTGGAGGCCTGGCCCATTTCATGGCATCCGAGTACGGCTGCCGCGTCGTGATGTACAACATTTCGGCGGCGCAGGTCGCCCACGGGCGCGTATGGTGCCAGGGCCTGCCGGTCCGGATCGAGCAGAAGGACTACCGCGAGGCGGCGCGCGAAACGCAGGCTTTCGACCGTGTGGTGTCGGTGGGACTCTGCGAACACATCGGCCAGAAGAACTATCGCGGGTTCCTGGAGTTGGCGCACCGGCTGTTGATCCCCGGCGGACTGTTCCTGCTGCACACCATCGGCGGCAACGAATCCTACACCTGCACCGATGCCTGGATCGACAAGTACATTTTTCCTAACGGGATGACCCCCTCGGTGGCGCAACTGGGCAAGGCCATGGAAGGGCGCTGGGTGGTGGAAGACTGGCACAATTTCGGTCCGGACTACGACACAACGCTGATGGCCTGGTGGCACAATTTCGACCGCGCCTGGCCGTCGCTGGAACGGAAGTATGGCGAACGCTTCTATCGCATGTGGAAGTACTATCTGCTGGGATGCGCCGGCGGATTTCGTGCGCGCAGGCTGCAGCTTTGGCAACTGGTGTTATCGAAGGGCGATATTCCCTCTTACACACCCGTGAGGTAGCCACGGCGCCCATGGACACGGCCGCGGAGTACGAAGCGAGGTACCAGACAAGGTCCGCCGCGCTGGTTGCCGGGCTTCAGGCAGCCCGGCGGAGCGGTCTTCCGGCCGCCCTCGGGAAGACCACCTCCAATTTGTTCCGTCACCGCCAGCCTGCCGCCCGGCACAGGCTGGATGTGCGCTCTTTCGACCACGTGCTGCGCATCGACGCGGGGCGCATGACCGCCGACGTCGAGGGCATGATCACCTATGAAACGCTGGTCGAGGAGACGCTGCGTTACGGTTTGCTGCCGGCGGTGGCGCCGCAGTTGAAGACCATCACGCTGGGCGGCGCGGTAAGCGGGCTGGGCATCGAGTCATCGTCCTTTAAGTACGGACTGGTGCATGAAACCGTCGAAGCCATGGAGATTTTAACCGGAAATGGGGACATCGTGGCGTGCTCCGCGTGCCGCCACCCGGATCTGTTCTTCGGATTTCCCAACTCCTACGGCACTCTCGGCTATGCCCTGCGCCTCACCGTCCGGCTGGTTCCCGCTTCTCCGTATGTCTACCTCACGCACACGCGGTTTCTGGCGCCGGACGACTTCTTTGCCCACCTCGCCCGGGTCTGTGAGCAGGCTTCCGCCGACTTTGTGGACGCGACCATCTTCGGCAAGGACGAGATGTACGTCACGCAGGCGGTCTTCTCCGACGGGGCGCCGGAGGTGAGCGATTACACCTACATGGATATCTACTACCGGTCGATTCAGCGCAAGCAGAACGATTGGCTTACCGCCAAAGGCTACATCTGGCGCTGGGATACCGACTGGTTCTGGTGTTCGAAGCACTTTGGGGTTCAGAAACCGGCCATCCGGCTCTTCGCCAGGCCGGCGCTGAACTCGCGCACCTATCAGCGCGTGATGCGCCTTTCGCAGAAGCTCCTGCCGGCCTCTGCGGCGCTCGAGTCCGTGATCCAGGATGTCGACGTTCCCATCGCACGCGGCGCGGAATTCTGCGAGTTTCTGCTCAGGGAGATCGGCATCTCGCCGGTATGGGTATGTCCGTTTAAGAGCTCGGATCGGACCTATGATCTGTGCCCGCTGAAGCCGAACCAGCTCTATGTCAACTTTGGATTCTGGGACATGGTCCCCACCACGCACGAGAACGGACACTACAACCGGATGATCGAGCGTAAGATCGCCGAACTCGGGGGTGTGAAGGGACTGTACTCGGCGTCTTACTACGATAAGCCAACCTTCTGGAGTATCTACGATAAGGTTCGCTACGGCCACCTCAAGCAGACGTACGATCCCGATGGGGTCTTCCCGGACCTTTATGCCAAGTGCGTCGAACGTAAGTGAACCGTCCGCGCTGCCCCGCGGATGCACAAGGCGGAGCCTTATGCCACACTTACTGCCCTGGGGCTTGCGGCGGGGTCTTGGGAGGCGCAGGGGGCGCGGGATCGCGGTGCGGGCCCAGGCCCAGAGCGATCAGGGAGAGCGAGTCAATCTTGCCGCTGGATTCCAGATTCTGCTCCGCCTGGAACTTCTTCAAGGCATCCGAGGAGGTCTGATTCCAGGTCCCCGTGGCGTCCTCCGGCTTCAGAAACCCCTTGGCTGCCAGGGCACCCTGGATCTCGCGGTAACGGTCCGGCGAGGGAGACAGTTGCCGGTTGCGCCAGGTGACGCCGCGCTTGGCCGTAGTCTTCTTGCCGCGCGAGGAAGCGCTTTTGGTGGCGGTTCCCGGCTTGCGTGAGGACGCAGTGCCCTGCTTGGACGGCGGAGCCTTTTTTTTGGCAGCCTTCTTCTTGGTCACCGCCTTTTTCTGGGGCGCAACCGCTCCGTCCGCGCTCCAGGCAAGCACGATCATCGCCGCCATGGCGGCGCAAGTCAGGATCTTCCTCATGGATTCAATTGCCAGTGTATCAATTCCGTTACACGAAAAAGGGGCAGGCGGACCCAGAGGGTACTCGCCTGCCCCAGACAGGCCGGGAGGCCTGTCCCACTTACACCACACCTTACCGCGCGTTGGACGGCAGCGTGCCGGCCGCGTAGCGGGCCGACCAATCGTTATTGGGTCCTTTGCTCAGCACGCGGAACTGCACGGCATCGCCCGGTTTCCGCGTGCTGCCGAACTTGGTGATGTCCTCGGTCGCGTACACCGGCTGCCGGTTGACCGACAGGATCACGTCGCCGGGCAGCAGGCCGATGTCATCGGCGAAGGAACTCGGCTCCACCGATATCACCTGCACGCCGCCCTTCTGCTTGATGCCGAGGCGATCGGCCTGCTGTTCCGTCAGGGTCTGGATCTGCATGCCGAATTTCACCGTGGTCGGTTCGCCGGGCTTGCTGGAATCCTCGCGGCCGTTGCCGTACCGCTCGGGGAAAATCTGCGCCAGGTCGGCCACTACCACCTTCAGGTCGTGACGCTTGCCCTCGCGCTCCACCGTAATGTTGAGCGAGGAGCCCAGCGGCGTCGCGGTCACCGTGCCGACCAGTTGGTTGCCGTCGCGCACCGGCTTGCCGTTGAGGGCAATGATGACGTCGCCTTCCTGCATGCCGGCTTTCTCGCTGGGGCCGCCCGGGATCACCTTGGCGACGAACACGCCTTCCTTCACGCCCGCTACCTTCAAGTTGGACAGCGCCTGGTCGGTGTCGCTCGGCGTGAAGTGGATGCCGATCGAGCCGCGCGTCACTTTGCCGTTCTTGATGATGTCGTTATACACTTGCGCCGCCGTGTTGACGGGCAGGGCGAAGCCCACGCCCTGGTATCCGCCATTTTGGGTGGCGATCGCGGTGTTGATGCCGATGACTTCGCCACGGATGTTCAGCAGCGGCCCGCCGCTATTGCCCGGATTGATGGCCGCGTCGGTTTGCAGGAAATGCTGGTACTGCATGGAGGGATCGACATCGCGTTCCTTGGCGCTGATGATGCCCGCCGTGACGGTGGCCTGATAGCCGAATGGCGAACCGATGGCAATCGCCCAATCGCCCACCTGCACGGCGTCGGAATTACCGATTTTCGCCACGGTCAGGTCCTGCTTGCCTTCCACGCGGATCACCGCCAGGTCGGTGGCCGCATCCACGCCCACCACCTTGGCGTCATATTCCACCGGATCGTGGTTAAACTTCACGCGGATGCGGTCCGCCTTGTCGACCACGTGGTTGTTGGTCAGAATGTAGCCGGCGCGGTCTACCACCACGCCCGAACCGAGCGCCCGGCCCCTGCGCTGCGGCATCTCGGGACCGCCGCCGTTGCCGAAGAAGCGATAAATAAAATCGTCCATGCTGCCGCTGCCATCCTGTTGATCCTCGTCGGGTGCAGGCATAACTTGCCGCCGCCCGTTGCCACGGGAGCGGACCTGCGGTTTGGGCAAGTACTCGGTGGAGATGTTGACCACGGAGGGCTCCACCTGCTTGGCAATCTGGCTGAACGCATTCGACAGTTCCACCGGATTGGGAATCGCCAGCGGGGTCGCGCCCGGCGCCACCGGACCTTCACTGCGGGCCGCCTTGACGCCCTGGTTGACCAGCGTCCCGATGACAATGCCAACACTCAGCGTGAACAGAATCAAGGTGAACGAAAGCACCTTCTGTGTACGTAATCTGTCAAATAGACTCATGGAAAGTTCTTGCTCCTCTGTGTGTCGCAGCCGGCGAAATCCTCACCGTGCTGGAAACTACTACTTCTATGGATGTGGCCGCCGATGGAACGGTTTCATTTCGACCAAAAGTACTCCGCTCAAGATGAGCGCGGCCCCCGCCGCGGCTTGCCCCGACAGGCCTTCGCCCGCGATCGAAAACGACGTAATCCAGGCCACCACCGGCTCGAGCGCGTAGATCAACGCGGTACGCGTCGAGGTGGTGTAGTGCTGGGCCCACGCCTGGATGGTAAACGCCAAAGCGGTACACAATAACCCTGTTATCAGTATCGCCCAAACCACCAGCGGCTGCCACTGGATGCGCGGCGTCTCCACCCACCAGAACAGGGATACGGCCGATAGAGAAGCCGCGCCAACCTGGGTAACGCTCAACACTTGATAGCCGATCTGCTCGGCATAATGACCGGTTGCCACGATGTGAGCCGCAAACGCAATGGCCCCGCCAAACGTCAGCAGGTCGCCGCGGCCGATGGAACCGATTGGGCCTTCGAACGTCATGAGTCCCATCCCGAGCGTGGCCGCCAGCACACCGGCCACTTCGGAAATCCGCGGCTTGATTTTATAGACGAGCGCCGCCAGCAAAGGTACCATCACGGTCGCGAGGCTAGTCAAAAACGCCGATTTCGGCGCCGTGGTCGACAGTAAGCCCACCGTCTGAAGCAGGTATCCGGCGAACAGGAAGACGCCGATCATGCTCCCGGCAGCGAGCATCTTCCCGGTCACGTGGGGCGCCGTTAGAGCCCGCCATTTCCAGGCGCGGAACAGCGCCACGAGCGCTACGGTTGCCAGCGAGAACCGGATGGCCAGGAACAACACCGGCGAGATTTCGTGGAGCGCGCTCTTGACCAGGACGAACGTGGCGCCCCAGATGACGACGTTGAAGAGCAGCGCCAGTTCCGCCTTCCGGCGGTTCACTCGTCCTGGCTCCCCGCCACGCCGCGCATGAGCATCACCAGGGTGAGCAGAATGCGCTTCAGGCCGAGATCCCGCCCGTCGGAACTGAACCATTCCCCGGAGGTGTGCGCGCCGCCGCCTTGCCCGCCCGCCCCCATGGCGATCGCCGGAATACCCATGGAGAGCGGCAAATTGGCGTCCGTGGACGAGCAGTCCAGGTGCGACCGGATGCCCAGGTGAGCATCCACCGCGCGAACGTACTGCAAGATCGGCGCCTGCTCCGGCAGTATGGCCGCCGGCCGCGAGCCGATCTCCCGGGTCTTCACGGTCACCCGCCCGCCGGTCTGCCGCTGGTTCTCGAGGTCGCGCGCCCGTTCCACCGCACTGGCCAGGACGTCGACCAACTCCTCCATCCGCCCGTTGCTCTCCGAGCGGATATCCACCTTGCAGCGCGCCGCCTGGGCGATGGCGTTGACCCCGCTGCCGCCTTCGATCAGCCCCACGTTGACCGACGATTTCGGCCCTGAATCCAGCCGTGCCTCGGCGAACAGGGCTACCGCGCGGCAGAGCGCGTGGACCGGATTGCCCACCCCAAAATCGCTCCAGCTATGCCCGCCCGGGCCGCTGAACGTGACCTCGAAGCGCCGGCTGCCCAGTGCGCGGTTGGTGATGTGGTCGGTGTTGGCGCCGTCGACGACCACGTAGCTCCGGATCTGCTTGGCCAGCGGAGACTGGCCGCACAGGTGGCGCATCCCCAGCAGGTTGCCCTCGCCCTCTTCGCCGACGTTGGCCACCAACAGCAGCCCGGCTATGGACTCCGGCAGCCTGCCGGAACTCTTCCAGGCGCGGGCGATGGCCAGCAAGGCGGCAAGGCCGGCCCCATTGTCGGAGACCCCGGGACCGCGGAAGCGCCCATCGGCGTCCACCGAGATATCCTCTTTAGTGCGCGGCGCGAGCACCGTGTCCAGGTGCGCCGTCAGCGCCACGTACGGCGGCGAGCCGAACGCCGCCAGGACATTGCCGGCGCGATCGATGGAGGCATCGCAGCCATAGGACCGGAACTGCTCCAAGAACCAGGCGGCCCGTTCCTGTTCCAGAAAAGTCGGCGCCGGCACGCGGCAAAGTTGCAGGTGAATCTCGTTGATCCACTGCTTCTCGCGCGTGAAAAACTGGAGGCATTCGCGGACTCCCGGGTGGCCGGCAAGTTCGCTTAGGTTCATCCCCGTTAAGGCCGTATTGGCAGCCATGCTCCCTGCCAGTGTACCAGCCGGTGAGCCCTCGTCTGGTGGGGCAGGCGCTTCCGCCTGCCAACCACATTATGATATGTTCTGCTCGAGCGCGCGGTTGGCAGGCGGAAGCGCCTGCCCCACCAGCTACGCCTTGCGGGCCACCGCCACCAGCCGCGAAGCTTCGGGACCATAGGGCGAGCCTTCGAGATCCCCGTACAGGCGAACGCTGGCGAAGCCGCAGCTCAGTAGACGCCGCTGCAAGCCTGGTCCCGAGTAAAGGCAGTGCTCGAACCGGTAGTGGCGCGACTGGCCGGCTTTGACTACCGTCCACTCGTTGTCCAGCCGGGTCCAGTCCTCGTTCAGGTGAGGCTGCTGGATCAGGACCGCGCCATCGGCAAACCGGGTGTGGCACGCCTCCAGCCCCTGGTGCCGCATGCGCTCTCTGCCCACCATGTCCATGACGAAGGTTCCGCCGTCGCGGAGGCTCTCCCGGACGTTGCCCAAGACGCGCAGGTTGTCCTCTTCCCGCTCAAAATAACCGAAAGAGGTAAACAGATTGCACGCCA
Source organism: Candidatus Solibacter sp. (assembly GCA_017883345.1). Taxonomy (GTDB): domain Bacteria; phylum Acidobacteriota; class Terriglobia; order Bryobacterales; family Bryobacteraceae; genus Solibacter. The sequence goes on from JADGNT010000079.1 coordinate 7,940, forward strand.
GGTGGAACGTTGCCGGCCGCTCGAACTCGCGCATGTCGTCCAGCACCCATTCCACCGCGATGGCCGCCGCGTCCGCCCTCTCCCGCGCCCGCTCCAGCAGGAAGCGGGAGCGGTCCACGCCCGTCACCACAAAGCCACGGCGCGCGAACTCCAGCGCATGACGCCCCGGACCGCAGCACAGATCCAGCACCGCGCCCCCGGTCACACCGGTCAGCGCCAGGATCTGGGTGACCTGGCCCGGGGCCGCAGCCACCCGCTCCGCGGGAAATACGTAAGGGTACAGTTCGCGCCAGAGGACTTCGTTCTCAAACCATTCCATGCCCCACTACTCCGGCAGCGGCTTTCCCTTCGTCTCCGGAGCGAAAGGCAGCGCGGCGAGGCCAACGAGAAAGACCAGACTCATGGCCACGCCGGCGTAGCGCATGGGTTCCGCGTAGCCGCCGAAGACGTCCTTGGTCAAGTAGCCCAGCGTGAACGGACCCGCCGCCGCGGCGAAGCGGCCCACGTTGTAGCAGAAACTGGTGCCCGTACTGCGCAACCGCGTGGGGAACAATTCGGCCAGGTAAATGGAGTATCCGCCGAACAGCGAAAGCTGGGCGAACCCCATCAACGGAATCATCCAGAAGATATCGCTGATCTGTTTCAGGTTCCAGAAGGTGTACGCGGTCATGCCCATGGCGGCCAGGAAGGCGATGGCGAATGCCTTCTTACGCCCGGTGTAGTGCGTCAGATAAGTGAAGGCGTAGATGCCGAAGAAGCAGCCGATGTTCTGCAGCAGGGAAGTGACGCCGATCCACGTGGTCACCTTGCCGGCCAGCGCTTTGCCAGCCAGGCCCTGCGCCGCGAAGGTGCGTTCCAGAACGGGGCGGAACAGATCGTAGCTGAAGAACCCGATGCCCCACAAACCGACCACGCCGGCGAACGCCAGCAGGAATCCGACAATCGCATTGCGCCGCCAGCGCGGATCGCTGAACAATTCGCCGTAGGAGCCCATCTTCTTCTTTTCGCCGCGCGCCTTGAGCCACTGCTCGGGCTCTTTCAATTTCTTGAAGACGACGAAGGCCAGCGGCGCCGGGACCGCTCCGGCCAGGAATTCCCATCGCCACGCGCCGGTGATGGTGCCCGCGGCTTCCATCTGTCCCACCAGGATTCCGGTCATGGCGGCGATCATGTTGCCGATGGCCGACGATGCCTGCACAAACCCAAGCGCGTACGGCCGCGCGCGCGACGGCACCACTTCGGCCACCAGCGCCACGCCCACCGCGAACTGGCCGCCGACGCCCAGGCCGCACAGAAAGCGGAACACGTTGAAGTTCCAAACGCTGGTGGAGAGCACACTCAGCCCGGTGAAGACGGTGTAGCTGAGGATGGTGATGGTCATCGTCTTGACGCGCCCGATGCGATCGCCCAGAATGCCGAAGATAACGCCGCCGATGGCCCACCCGATCATGAAAATCGACGTCGCCCACGCCGCCTGTTGATCGATGGTCGCGTTGCTGGCGCCCGCCCCCAACAGTTCCTTGATGGCCGGTTTGCGCGCCAGGTTAAACAACTGTTGCGCCATCGTATCGAACATCCAGCCCATGCTGGCCACGCTCAGCACGAACCAGTGGTAACCGGTCAACTCCCGCCACCACGCGTATTTCCGCCCGCCGGCGCCTTCCGCTGTTGGAGACATGAAGCTGCTATTTTACATCGTGGCAGTGACGCGGTCGCCAACTTTTAAGGGCGTGTCCGAAGGCAGCGCCACCGCGTCGGTATCGGTGAGTCCTTCCACTACCTGCACCAGGGTGATGCTGGATGCGCCTTTCTTCACCGCGCGCCGCTCCACGACGCCGCCCGTGAGCACGAAGACATAGTCGCCCTGGGCATCGTGGCGCAGCGTCTCCTTGGGAATTACCATGGCGTTTTCGACCACCGCCGTGCGGATCTCGGCATTCACGTTGGTGCCGGGGATGAGGGCGCGTCCCTCATTCACGATGGAGCAGACCACTTCCCCCACTTGCCGGGATCCCAGCGCCTGCACAGCCACCGGTTTCTTGTCCACCTGGCCGCGCCATTGCCGCCCGGGCAGTGCGTCCCAGGTGATGGTCACGAGTTGTCCGACGGCGACGCGGCCGAGTTCCGGTTCGTCGACGTAGACGCGAACCCGCAGTCGATCCATGCGCCCGACATTGGCGACGAGGTCGCCGGCGTTCAGGTAGGAGCCAAGGCGCACCTCGCGGCCGTAGACCACGCCCGCCATCGGCGAGCGCACCAGGGAGAGCGCGGCACGCTGGCGCGCCAGATTGAGCGCCGTTTCGGCGTCGAGAGAGCGCGCGCGGGCCGCCGCGACTTCGGTGGGCGAAACCAGCGATCGTTTCCGCTTCTCCAGCCCGGCGATTTCCAGTTCGCTCTGCTGTACTTTCTCGCGCGCCGCGTCGGCTTCCTGCTGGGTGGCCGCGTGCTGCGCCACCAGGCGCTCGAAACTGGCGAGGGACTTCCTGGCCTGCGCCAGATCGAACTGCGCACGCGCCAGTCTGTTGTCGATATCGGCGAATTCGGCGGGCTTGCCGCCGGCTTCCTGAGACGCGAGGTTGGCCCGCGCCTCGTTCAGTTTGGCCTGCGCGGCGTCGATGTCGGCCTGTAGCGAGGGGTCGGTGATGCCGGCCATCACTGCGCCCGCGGCCACCGTCTGCCCGTCTTCCACGGGTGCGCGGCTCACCACGCCGCCGGTTTCGGCGCGCACGGCCTGCCAAAGGGAGGGCTCGACCTTGCCGTTGGTGGGCAGTGTGCTGACCAGGGTCTGCCGCTTCACGCGCGCGAAGCGCACCTTCGGCGGATCGCCCTTGCGCAGTACGCCCCACACGATGACCGCCGCTACACCAGCCAGCAGCACCAACAGCAGCAGTTTTTTCAAGAGTTCGGCTCCCAGGACTATTTTAGCCGGTGTGGTGGGACAGACCGTGCGCCTTTCGTGGTCTGTCATGGCTCGGAAATGCACGGCTGCTTGACAGGGTCGAAAAACTACCGGGGGGAGTGGGATCCGAACCCGGGGACAGACAGGACTGGCAGCGAATTTCCGGCAAAATGCGCCGGAAATCCATGCCAGTCTTGTCAGTCCCGGGGGCGCTCGTGGGTGGC
>JADGNT010000080.1 GCA_017883345.1 Candidatus Solibacter sp.
CCCCGCAGCAGGCGATCGCCTGGTCCAGCGCCGAGAGCGAATCGCGCACGCTGCCTTCGCCGGCGGCGGCCAGGATGGCCAGCGCTTCCGCATCGGCTTCGATACCTTCCTGCTGGCAGATCCACGCCATGCGCTCGGTCAGGTCCTCGAAATCCACGCTGCGGAAACTGAAGTGCTGGCAGCGCGACGCGATGGTCGCTGGAATCTTGTGCGCTTCCGTGGTGCAGAGCACGAATACGGCCCATGGCGGCGGCTCTTCGATGGTCTTGAGCAGCGCGTTGAAGGCTTCGTTGGTGATCTGGTGGGCTTCGTCGACGATGAAAATTTTGTAGCGGTCGCGCGCCGGCTGGTAGCGGACGTTCTCGCGCAGTTCGCGCATCTCATTGATGCCGCGATTGCTGGCGGCGTCGATTTCGATCACGTCCACGGTGCCGCCGGCGGTGATCTCCTTGCAACTGGCGCACTCGCCGCAGGGCGTCGCGGTCGGTCCCTGGATGCAGTTGAGGCAACGCGCCAGAATGCGCGCGATGGTGGTTTTGCCGGTGCCGCGCTGGCCGGAAAAAATGTAGCCGTGCGCGATCCGGTTTTGCGCGATGGCGTTTTCCAGCGTGTTCTTGACGTGTTCCTGATTGACCACGTCGGCAAAGGATTGTGGGCGGTACTTTCTGGCGATTACCTGGTACATGGGGTGGGTATCCGGATGCCGCGCGGACAATTCTGCCAGGCCCCGGGTAATCCGCGGCACACGAACCGCACCACTACCGTTGCTTCCTTCCGGACCTGGCGGGGTTTGCAGCCGTCCGTTGCACGAAGCCCGAGACCTGACAAGTATCTATCGTAGCATGGGCCCGCGGGGGGACTGCTTTCCAGTGGTGTCGAAACGGCGCCGGTCCGCCCGTCAGAAGTCCCAGTCAGCGGGTAGCTTGGTGTCGCCATCCGTTATGGCTTTCGCGATTTGGCCTGGCTTTAGGGTCGCGGTGGAGAGGTCTGCCCCACACAGATGACAGCCGTCGAAGCTCGCGTTGGTCAGATTGCACCCGCGCAAATTGGCTCCGCGCAAGTCGGCTTCGTCGAAGCAAATGCCTGCCAGGTAGGATCCGCTGAGGTCAGTCCCGACCATCTTGGCACGTCGAAAACTCGCGCCCTGTATGTGCGGCCTAGTGGACCTCGTCCCGGAGAGGTCCGCCCCAGACAGATCCGCCCCCCGCAAATCCAGGTTGCCCATCGTCGCCCAAATATCGAGGTAGGTCTTGCTTGGGTCCTGTTTCGCCCCGATCCAACTCGCGCCGACAAGGTCCGCGCCTTCAAGGTTGGCGCCAACGAGGATTGCTCCGCCCAACTCCAGTCCCGCCAGATTCGCGCAACGGAGATCGGCGTTCGCGAGTTGTATACTCCTGTTTCTCGCATTGCCAAGGGCTTGGCGCAGATCCGCGCCGGCAAGTTCGGGCTTCACATCCGGTTTGGATTGGCGTGCGAAGTTCCAAACGTCGATGCCTTTTTCGAGCATTTCCAGGTGACTTGGTCGCGGACGCAGTTCGCCAGGGCTTGCAGGTTGCCAGGTTGCGGGCGCGATGGGCACCCCATCCGACGCTGGCGGAGCGGCCGGCTCCGCCGCTTCGCCGGATGGCTCGTGTGCCACCTCCGCGAAGTACCAGGATTTCTTGCCGTCGGGAAGAAATGGAGGTGCCAGATGCAGCGTTCGCGCGTGAGCAAATTCCACTTCAAAGAGTGCGCCCATTGGCCGGACTGCCTTGACTATCGCCTCACAGCAAACCGCCGGGGCTTCCGTGCTGGTGCCCGTGCGATGGATGCGCACCGGGGCTTCGCTGGCCAACGCGTATCCACACAAGTCCGCAATCTCACTGTACGTGACGATGCTTAAGATCCGGTCGTCATCCAACCACTGATTGGCGTACTTCGGGTTGGGGTTGGCGCGGTGGCGGACGATAATGTGCAGTGTTTTCATCACTTGCTCCTCTGTTCGAAAATCTCCCATCGGTCTTCAAAATGTTCCATTGCCCTCTGGCGGCGCGGTGTGCAGGCGGTCGTGTAGTAGCCGTTGTTTTCAAATGAAGGTGTCTTCAGAGCACTCTCCCCTAGAACGTCGGCAGCCTCGCCATAGCTCATCAGGAAAACCCTCGGGCGCGCCGGCAACACCCAAACGTAAGCCAGGATGAGGTCAGCCGATTTGCCCCACTCCTCTCTTAGGCTGAGCCGGGCGCTTTCGGAGCAGATGAGCCGGACCGGTCTGTAACCGGACGCGCCACCAACGAGCAGGTCCGTGACGCCCGGCTGGGTAGTCGCCTGAATCTCCAATCCGTGCTCCCTTGCCCGTTGCTCAAAGACCACGCGCCCTCGCTGTCGAGTGGAGAGATCGTCCGCAGGCGGCACATTATCCGACTGAATCGACACCCGCCCATTGTCAACTAGCCGGGCGATCTCCGGCAGCCTCAACAGGTCTGGCAATTCCGCGCTAGTAGCATTAATAATTAGCTTTATCATCCCTAAGCCAACAGTATAATACTATGGATATAATAGCAAGTGCAAACTGGCATGCACCTGAAAGCGGCTTAGGTTGACAATTCTGGATACATGGTTGACAATATGGGTATGGATGAGCCAATAATAGCACCTAAGGTTGACAATAGACAGGCGCCGGGGTTCCAAGACCCTGTTCGGCCATCGGGCGCGGACATCCGAGCTTTCATTCTTGAGAATGTCGAAGAACATCCGAGGCAAATCAGCAACGTCACCGCCAATCAGTTTTGGATTACCCGCCAAGCCGTTCACAAGCATCTACAAAAGCTCGTCCTCGAGAAGGCCCTCGTCTCCCAAGGCAACACGCGCGACAAGTCATACAGCCTAGCGCCACTGTTTGAATGGCGACATATGTACCAAGTGACTCCCGAATTAGCCGAAGACCAGGTTTGGAGCAGGGACGTCGCTCCCATTCTTGGGAAGCTTCCGCCCAACGTCATGGACATTTGGCACTACTGCTTCACCGAAATGTTTAACAACGCAATCGACCATTCAGCCGGGTCTGAAATCACTGTGAAGGTAGTAAGAAACGCTGCCAATACTCAAATCGTACTGATGGACAACGGTGTGGGCATCTTCAAGAAAATTCAAAGAGCACTGAACCTGCTCGATGAGCGCCATGCAATTCTGGAACTGGCAAAAGGCAAATTGACAACCGATCCGGAGAAGCACACAGGCCAAGGGATATTCTTTTCCTCTCGCCTGGTGGATTCGTTCAATATCCTCTCCGGGGGCGTCTGCTTTACTCATCAGTTCGAATTGGAGGTCGATGCAGTACTTGAAGTTCCGGAAAATGGTGAGGGGACTGCCGTGGTCATGAAGCTCAATAACCACTCTGCTAGAACTGACAAGGAGATCTTCGATCAATACTCGTCAGGCGAGGACTACGGCTTCACCAAGACGGTTGTGCCCGTGCGCCTGGCCCAATACGGAGAAGACAAGCTGATATCCCGCTCGCAGGCCAAACGCCTTCTGGCCAGGGTGGAGCGCTTTCGATTCGTGTGGTTCGACTTCGACGGCGTGGAATCGATAGGGCAGGCGTTCGCCGATGAGATTTTCAGGGTATTTGCGAAAAGTCACCCCGAGATCGAACTGGCCTCGGTCCATGCCTGCCCCGAGGTTCAACAAGTGATCAATGCGGTACGATCTTACTGGGCCGCGGAAACGGGCGGAGTTTAGCCGCGCCGCCGTTCCTTTTGCATTCGCCGGTCCCTGGGGCGTCCCCCTCAGAGGCAGGACATGCGAATGGCCACGCGCTTACGCAGGAAGTGCGTGCGCTTTTCGGGGGGCAGGGCGAGCAGGCGGCGGATCAGGTCGCGCTCGGCGAGATCACTCTCTTTCTTGAGAGCTTCCAGCCGGGCCTTTCTGTTGACGCGTGGCTTCTTCAAGCACTTTCTCCAAAACCGGAAGCACGGCAAGGTCGCGTGGACGGCCGGCTGCCTTCTTGCTCTTAATGATATCAGCCAGGGCCGCCACCAGAATCCGCGCATCGCCTAGAGGCACTTCCAGGGCGCGTTTGCGCAGTCCTTCGAAGGAGCGTATGCCGTCGATTTCGCCCATGAAGTCGAGCTGCAGTCCGTCGTCGTCGCGCGAGATGCGGAGTAGGCCGCTTACGGGATAGTGAGGCTTCATGAGGACGGCCTGGAGTTCGGCGGCGATCGCGCTCAGTTTTCGGACGTTCGCCGGAGTTCGCCGAAACAGGAAGTCGAAATCGATCGTGGTCACCGGCGCGCCTTGCAGCGCGGCGGCGGCGTTGCCGATCAGCACCACTTCGAGGTTATGGCGCTCCAGGAGTCGAGCGATGCGCGCCAGTAGCGGGTAGGCGTCCATAGGCTTTTGCCTACAGTATCACTCCGCCGCGGCGAGGGGGACCAGCACGCGCTCGCCCATGGCGAACTTCAACTCCTCGATGCCCAGACCCGTGGCGCTGGAAATCTCGAAGAATGCCAGGCCGCGCTCTTGCGCCAGTTGGCGTAGCGCGTCCACTCGCGAGCGGTCCTGCGCCACGTCCATCTTGGTCGCCAGGACGATCATCGGCTTGGCCGCCAGCGTCTCGCTGTAACTCGCCAGTTCCCGCAGGATGATTTCGAAGTCTTCCACCGGGTCGCGGCCGCTCGATTCCGATACGTCCACCAGGTGCGCCAAGAGGCGCGTGCGCTCGATATGGCGCAGGAACTGGATGCCCAGGCCGTGCCCTTCGTGCGCGCCTTCGATAATGCCCGGAATGTCCGCCACCACGTAGCTGCGGAACTGCGGCATCTGCACCACGCCCAGGCTCGGTTCCAAGGTGGTGAACGGGTAATCGGCGATCTTCGGGCGGGCCGCCGAAATGCGCGAAATCAGCGTGCTCTTGCCGGCATTGGGAAAGCCCACCAGGCCGACGTCGGCCAGTAGCTTCAATTCCAGCCGCAGGCGTTTTTCTTCTCCCGGCTTACCGGGTTCGTGCTCGGTGGGCGCCTGATGGACGGGGGTGGCGAAGTGCTGGTTGCCCCGGCCGCCTTTGCCCCCCTTGGCCACACGGAATTTCTCGCCCGGATGGGTGAAGTCGTAGACGCGCTCGCCGGTGGCTTCATCGTAGACCACCGTGCCCACGGGCACCTTGACTTCGAGCGATTCGCCCTCGGCGCCGGTGCGCTGGCTGCCTTCGCCGTGGCGTCCGCGCTCCGCCTTGTGTTCCGGGTTGAAGCGGAACTGCAGCAGCGTGTTGGCGTGCTCGCTTGCAACCATGACGACGTCGCCGCCGCGCCCGCCATCGCCGCCGCTGGGGCCGCCCCGTGGGACGTACTTCTCCCTGCGGAAGGCGAGGCATCCGTTGCCGCCATCGCCGGCCTTCACGAGTATTCTGACTTCGTCAATAAACATAGAACGCCAAACATGGAAAAGCCGCCGGCATTGCGCTCTTGCCGGCGGCCCGTTCGAACCAAAGGAGAGTTATGCGGTTGCGCTTGCCTGGATGTTGACGAACTTGCCCATCCGTCCGCGATCTTTGAACTCCACCACGCCCGTGACCTTGGCGAACAGGGTGTCGTCCTTGCCCCAACCGACGTTGGCGCCCGGCTTCAATTTGGTGCCGCGCTGGCGCACGATGATGCTGCCGCCCGGTACCAACTGGCCGCCGAAGACCTTTATGCCGAGCCGCTGCGCATTCGAATCGCGCCCGTTTTTGGAACTGCCTAGACCTTTTTTGTGTGCCATACGTTACCTACACCACCACTTCGCCAATCTTCACTTCCGTGTAGGATTGACGGTGCCCGATGGTTTTCTTGTACTGTTTCTTGCGCTTGAACTTGAAGACCAGGATCTTGGCTGCCCGGTCTGCGCCGACGATGGTGCCCGTCACTTTGCCGCCGGAAACCAGTTCGCCGCCTTCTTTGAAAGATGCCTTGACGGCAAGCTCGACTTCGGAGCCGATGTCGCCGGCCAGTTTTTCGACGCGGATCACATCACCGGGGGCTACCCGATACTGTTTTCCGCCTGTCTCGATAATCGCGTGCATGCAAACCTCGCTCTTGGGAGCCGGAACACACGGAGTGCGTCGGAACCGCTGGAGTAAAGAACCAGTGTACTACATCGGCGCGGATGGTTCAAATCGGCTGCGTCAGGCTGCTAAAGTTACCGTATGCCAGGATTCGCAGTGCTTGCGCTCTTCGCCGCGGCCCTCCCCACCGCCGTCGTGCTCCAACCCGTGGCCAACATGTACTCGCGTCCCAGCACCGATGCCGACGTGGTCTCGCAGGCCATCTACGGCGCCAATGTCGGCATTCTGGAACAAAAAGACGGATGGGCCCACATCCGCACGGCCGACGATTACCTGGGCTGGACCCCCCTCTCCGCTTTGCTCCCCGGCAAACCGTATGCCGCCAGTGGGCGCGTCGCCAGCGTGCAGAGCCTCTTTGCCCACATCTACCGCGAGAGTAGCGTCACCAGACACGCCCCCCTGATCACCGTGCCCTTTGAGAGCCGGCTCGAAGTGGTCGCCGAGCCCACCGAAGCCGCGCGCTGGTTCCAGGTGCGCCTGCCCGACGACCATGCCGGCTGGGTGCAGGCGGGCGATGTCTCGCTCGATCCCAAGCCGCTCTCCATCGCCGAAACCCTGGAGTTTTCCAAGCGCTTCCTCGGCTTGCCCTACACCTGGGGCGGCACTTCGAGCTACGGCTACGATTGCTCCGGCTTCGCGCAGATGCTGGGGCGCCGCCGCGGCGTCACCATGCCGCGCGACGCCCAGCCGCAGGCCGAATGGAGCGGCGTCTCTAGCGTGGATCGCCAGAATTTGCAGCCCGGCGATCTGCTCTATTTCGGCGCTTCCGAGAAAAAGATCACCCATACCGGCATCTATCTGGGAGACGGAAAATTCATCAACGCCACCACCCACCTGACCCCGATGGTGCGCATCGACGACCTCAGCGATGAACATTGGACCAAACTGCTGGTGGCCGCCCGAAGACTAAAATAAATCGGAGCTGAAATGAACCGCCGCAACTTTCTGAAAACCGCGTCCGTGGCGCCCGCCGCCGCTTCCGTGGCCTTGGCCGCGCCCGCCGCCGCCACCCTCACCACCAAAATCGTCCGCCTCAACTTGCAGCACACCTGGACGACCACCATGTCCTCTAGTGCGTACCGCGACACGCTGCACACCACCTACACGCGCGGCGGCATCACCGGACACGGCGAAGGCGCGCCCATCGTGCGCTACCACGAGGACGCGGTCAGCGCGCAAAAGGCCGTGGAGAGCGTGCGCGACCTGCTGCTCGCCGCCGACCCCATGCAGTTCGCCAAGATCATGGCCGAGGTCTTCCAACGCGTGCCCGGCGAATGGGCGGCGAAGGCCGCCATCGATATCGCCCTGATGGACTGGGTCGGCAAGAAGCTGGGCATTCCGCTCTATTCCTATTTCGGACTCGACCCCAAGGACGCGCCGCTCACCACTTTTTCCATCGGCATCGACACCCCGGAGATCACCAAACAGAAAACCCTGGAAGCCGCGGATTATCCGGTGCTCAAGGTGAAAGTGGGACTGGCCACCGACGAGCCGACCATCGAGGCCGTCCGCTCGGTCACCAAGAAGCCCCTGCGGGTGGACGCCAACGAAGGCTGGAAGGATAAAGAAGAGGCCGTCCGCAAGATCAACTGGCTGGAAAAGATGGGCGTCGAGTTCATCGAGCAGCCCATGCCCGCCGAAATGCTGGAGGAGACGCGCTGGGTGCGCGGCAAAGTCCACATCCCCATCATTGCCGACGAAGCCTGCCAGCACGCCGCCGACATTCCGAAGCTCAGGGAATGCTTTGATGGCGTCAACGTGAAGCTGGATAAAAGCGGCGGCATGCTGGAAGCCTACCGCATGCTCGAAATCGCCAAAGCGCTCGGCATGAAGACCATGCTGGGCTGCATGATCTCCAGTTCCGTGACGGTGACCGCGGCCGCGCACCTCTCCCCGCTGGTCGATTATTCCGATCTGGACGGCAATCTCCTGATCTCTAACGACCCCTTCCACGGCGTCCGCGTGGAGAAGGGGAAGCTGATTCTCCCCAAAGGCCCAGGGTTGGGGCTGACCGCGGCGAAGTAGTTGAAACCTGATCCACGAGGACAATAAATACTGATGCCCGCTGAAGAGAGTTGCACCGGCGAAGAACGCCGCGCGCTTGATGAAAAAATCGACCGCGCCTTGGAACAGGTCGCCGCCGGCCGGGTTTACGGACCGGAGGAAGCGCGGCGGAAGCTGGCCGCATTGCGAGAAGCGCACCTGGCAAATTGAGTGTAGTGCGGCGCAAATAGTGCACCCTATCTTTGCTGCATCCGTAGCGTAGCCTTTCAGGCTGCCACGCCGGCGTCCTTGCCGGCGTTCTTCGAAGAATACCTGTACGATTACCGGCATGGCAGGCGCGACGCTCGCGCTACGGTGCGCTGGATAAGGCGCGCTATTTGGGCGCACACCACTAGGCTGATCACATGGACTCAAGGCACTACGGTATTTTCGCCGGCCGTCCGGGTGTACGGCGCCGATACTGCGCGTCATGCGGCGATCGTTGAGTCAGTCCGCCACCGGCGCGGTGGACTGGGCCGCCATCCAGGCGACCGAAAGAAAAGTGGCGCATAACAAGTTCCGGCTGGCCAAGTCAGGCCTCGTTCAAGCTTGCACACGCGAAAGCGCCTGCCCCTCCCACCCCCGCTTCCGTGCGGCGTACTATACTTGCGTTTTCATGAGTCATTATCTAGCCATTGATCTCGGCGCCGAGAGCGGACGCGCTCTGCTCGGCAGCCTCTCCGGCGGCAAGCTTTCCGTGGAGGAACTCCACCGCTTCCCCAATACCCCGGTCCGCGTGCCCGGCGCGCTCTACTGGGACATCTTGCGCCTCTGGCACGAGATCCAGCACGGCATCGCCGTCGCCACCCGCGAGCGCAAACTCACCCTCGACGGCATCGGCGTCGATACCTGGGGCGTCGATTGCGCACTGCTCGGCTCTGACGGCCTGCTCCTCGATAACCCCCGCCACTACCGCGACGCGCGCAACAACGGCGTGATGGAGAAGCTCTTCGAAGTCGTGCCGCGCGACCAGGTCTTCGGCTACACCGGCATCCAGTTCATACAGATCAACACGCTGTATCAGTTGTATTCCATGCGGCTCTCCGCAGCCCCCGCGCTGGGCGTGGCGGCGCGGATGCTGAACATTCCGGATCTCTTCAACTACTGGCTCACCGGCGTGGCCAAGTCCGAAACCACCATCGCCAGCACTACCCAGTTCTTCAATCCCGAATCCATGACGTGGGCCACGGAGTTGCTCCAACGGCTGAAGATCCCCACCGAAATGCTGTGCCCGATCGTCCCGCCGGGCACGCTGCTCGGCAAGACGATCGAGCCGCCGCACACGCCGGTCTACGCCACCGCGGGCCACGATACCGCCGCCGCCGTGGTCGCCGTTCCCGCTGGAGGCGGGAACGGGAGCGGCACGAACTGGTGCTACATCAGTTCGGGAACCTGGTCCCTCATGGGCCTCGAACTCGACCGGCCGGTGATCGACGCCCACACGCTAGCCGCCAACTATACCAACGAGGTCGGCGTCTCCGGCAAGATCCGCTTCCTGAAAAACATCGCCGGCCTGTGGCTGCTCCAGGAATGCCGCAAAGCCTGGATCCTGGAGGGCACGGAATACAGCTACGAGCACCTCACGCGCCTGGCGTCCGAAGCGCGGCCGTTCAGCGCCGCCATCGATCCCGACGCTTTCCTGGAGCCCGGCGGCATGCCGGCGCAGATTGCCGCTTACTGCCGCAGCAAGGGGCAAGCGCCGCCCGCGACGCATGGGGAATTCGCGCGCGCCATCCTGGAAAGCCTCGCCCTGCGCTACCGCAACGTGCTGGAGAACCTGGAGGCGCTCACCGGGCGCAAGATCGACGTGATTCACATTGTGGGCGGCGGCTCGCGCAACACGCTGCTCAATCGGTTCGTGGCCGATTGCACCGGCCGCCGCGTCGTCGCTGGCCCGAGCGAGGCCACCGCCATCGGCAACATCCTCGTGCAAGCCATGGGCGCGGGCGAACTGGCGAATCTTGCAGAGGCGCGCGCCGTGGTGCGCAACTCCTTCGAGTTGACCACCGTGGATCCGCACCCCAGCCCCGAGTGGGAACGCGCCTACCAACGGTACTTTTAGTGGCCGGCTCGCGGTGAGGCATCCAGAACGGCGCGGATGTCTTTCAGCAGGCGGAACAAGTGGTATGGATCGCTCGGTGAAGGGACGAAGTCGAATCGCTCATAGAACGCCCTGGCTGCGTCGTCCTTCGCATGGACGGCGAAAGCTCGTATGCCCGCAATATCGGCGGCTTGCAGTGTGCGGAGCATCGCGTCCTTCATTAGACCCCCACCGAGACCTTTCCCCTGCCAGTCGGTTGCGATGGCAAGGCGGGCCAGGAGCATGATGGGCACGGGATGCCTGGCCAGACCCTTTTTCAGGCGCTCCGGCGCGGCGGCGTGTTCCACTTGACCCACAACCAACGTGTAGTAACCGGCGATTTCCGCATCCGCCAGCGCCACGTATGTCCGAGACGCGCCGGCCTGCTCGTTCTGGAGTGCGTGGCGGATCAGGAAGCGGTTGAGCACTTCGCGTCCGCAGTCGAAACCTTCCACCGCGTGTCCGCGCTGAAGCTTTTCAATGCGGAGATTCATTTTTTGCGGCCGCGCTCGAAGACGCTCGGCTCGCGCAAGAGCTTGGTCAGGCGCGGGGCGGGCAGCGAAGGAGCATCCAGAGCGGATTGGAAGGCGGCCCACTGCTCGGTGCTCAAGCCGAATCGCTGGCGATCTGGCAGCGTTTCCTCGGCACGGGTGAGAGCGCTCTCCAGGACAAACTCACTGACAGACCGGTGCGCGGCCCGGGCGGCAGTCTGCAGGGTGCGCTTGGCCGACGGCGTCAGGCGGAGGTCGAGTTTCTCATTACGGGTTTCGGTGGCCGGCATGTCGGGGCCTTCCTCTCACGACGTCAGGATAACATATTAGCCAGACAATGTCCTGACACCCGCGCGCCCCTACCGCG
>JADGNT010000753.1 GCA_017883345.1 Candidatus Solibacter sp.
GTGTGCGCCGGAATGAGATACGTCTCGCCCGCCTTCACCGGCGCCCAGTGCAGCAGACGCTCCACCTCGCCCGTGCGCGTGGCCTGCCACAAGCGTTGGCGCGTGAGCGGCTCGCGGAACCCCATGGCGATGGCCGCGCCCGGCGCCGCCTCCAGGATGTGCCACATCTCGGTCTTGCCGCGCGGCCCACTCTCGCCGTCATCGGGATGCACCTGCACCGAAAGCCGCTGGCTGGTGAAAATCAGCTTCACCAGCAGCGGCAATTCGCGCCGGCTCAAAAACCACGCCTCGCCGATGGGCGTCGCCGAATCCGGATACCACGGCGCCAGGCGGGTCCTGCCCCACACCCGCTCGCGCAGGGAGGGTGTGAGGCGGATCGGCTGTTCCATGCCTACGAGTTCTTCACAATGAACTGGTGGATGCGTTCCACGCCGCGCTCCAATTCCTTGATCGACGTCGCGTAGGAGATGCGGATGTGCTGGCCGGTACCGAACGCTTCGCCGGGCACCACTGCCACGTGGGCCTCCGCCAGCAGGCGCTCGGAGAATTGCAGCGTATTGGCAATGCCATTCTGGCCGATGGCCACGCTCACGTTGGGGTACACGTAAAACGCCCCTCGTGGCTGGTTACACTGGACCCCCGGAATGGCGCGCAGCCGCGCCACCACGAAATCGCGCCGCTTGCGATACTCCGCCAGCATGATGCCCACCGATTCCTGCGGGCCGCGCAAGGCTTCCACCGCCGCCTTCTGCGAGATGGAACACGGGTTCGACGTCGAATGGCTCTGCAACTTCGTCATCGCCTGCACGATGGGGGGCGGCACCAGGCCAAACCCGATGCGCCATCCGGTCATCGCGTACGTCTTGGAGAGCGAGCCGGCCACCAGCACCGTCTCCTTCGCGCCCGCGAGCGACGCGATGGAAAACGGCTCGCTGTCATACAGGAACTTGCAGTAGCACTCGTCGGTCATCAGGTAGATGCCGCGCGCCGAGGTCAGCCGGTAGATCTTTTCGAACTCTTCGCGCTCCACCACCGCCCCGCTGGGGTTGGAGGGCGAATTGACGATCACCATCCTGGTGCGCGCCGTCAGATGCGGTTCCAGCATGGCCGCGGTCAACGTGAACCCTTGCGTTTCGTCCGTGTTCACGAACACGCACTTGCCGCCCGCGTAGTTGACCACGTCCTGGTAGGTCACCCAATACGGCACCGGGATCACCACTTCGTCCCCTGGATTCACCAACGCCTGCATCAGGTTGAAGATCACGTGTTTGCCGCCCACCGTGATCATGCACTCGTTGGGCTTGTAAGCCGTGCCGAAATCCTGCGCGTGCTGCTCGCAAACGGCCTTCTTCAATTCGAGGGTACCGCCCGCCGCCGTGTACTTGGTGAAATTCTGTTCCAGCGCGCGCACGGCCGCCTGCTTGATGTTATCCGGAGTCGGGAAGTCCGGCTCGCCGGCCCCGAAATCGACCACGTCCACACCTTCGCCGCGAAGCCGATCCGCTTCGGCCGATACCTTCATCGTGGACGACACACTGATGGAGGAGATTCGTTCCGCGATCGGGTTGATCGCTGCTTGCATGTTATTATGCCCCCTTGATTTTGGATTTGGATAATCGGGCGTGCAGCCGGCTTTCCACCGACGGCGGCACCAGCCCGGTAATATTCCCGCCCAGGCCAAAGACCTCTTTCACCAGCCGGGAGCTGATGAAAGAATACGCCTCGTGGGCCATCATGAACACGGTTTCGATCCGCGGGCTCAACCGCCGGTTCATGAGCGCCATCTGCAATTCGTATTCGTAATCCGAAATCGCGCGAATTCCGCGCAACAGGACGGTAGCCGAGTGCGCGGCCGCGTGATCCACGAGAAGCCCGTCGAACGAATCGACCTCCACGTTGGGGTAAACGTGTAGCACCTCGCAGAGCATATCGGTTCGCTCTTCGACGCTGAAGAGCGGCTCCTTGGCGTCGTTCCGCAGTATCGAAACGATCAGCCGGTCAAACATTCGCGAGCCCCGCTCGATCAGGTCGAGATGGCCGTTGGTAATCGGGTCGAACGATCCCGGGTAGATAGCAATGACGTGCGGCGGCTTTCGCGACAAACGATTCATCCTGGAATAACGGTCTCCTAATTCTAGCGGAAAGCGCCTGGCGCCGGCGAACGCGGCACCCGCCAAAGTCAGAGGAAGAGCTCCGCCGATACATGAAAAAAGTCCGCCAGCTTGCGGATGTGCGCTTTGCTGGGCTCCCGTTTGCCGGCCAGCACCTCGGACGTTACGCTACGAGACCCGAAGATAGGCAACAGGTCGGCCTGCCGCAGGTTCCGCCATTCCATAAGATGAACTATCATCCTGTGGGGCGGCACATCCGGAAGCTCGATCTGGTCATCATAGTCCTTGACGAGTCGCTCCAGTAACGACCGCAGCACTTCCTCTTCCGGGCTGAGCCGGCCGCCCGTCTCCGCGCGCCGGTCTAGTTGCTCCATCATGGCTACGTAACGGTCGAACTCATCCCGGGTCTCGATGACCTTCGGGAGGACCTCCGCCAGCAACTTACCATACTTGATCGGGCTGATTTCGCTTACGGCCATTTCTGTGCCCAGTCCTTCCTGTCATATTCCTTGTGGGTCAGGAGCGCCTTGATATACAGCTTGCTCCCGGAAAACGCCGGGTAGACGATCAATCGGTAGCGGTTCCGGCGTATGTTAAACACCAGCAGTCCACTCACCAGATCTGCGTCGGGAAAGCTCCCCAGCACCGCGGCGAAACTGACCCAATCTGCTTTTTTGGCAGTCGCATACCAAGCTAGAGCCTCTTCTTGAACGTCTTTCGGTTTGCCGTGGAGCAGGTCTAGCAAGCCCGGCTTGCTGATTACGTTCACAATCCGATAGTAGCAAAACGCGAACAGGTATGCAAGCGTTTTGCGAACATCTCTCTACGGCTTTTTCCCCGCGATTTGCCACTCCGTGAACGGCGACCGCGCCCCCCGAATCCTTACGTTCACACAGTATGGCACGCGCGACCCGAGCGCCCGCTGCAGCGCCGGCCTGACTTCTTCGGGACGCTCGATAGTCTCCCCGTCGCCGCCGAACGCCTTCATCACCAGGTCGTAGCGCGCCGCCTGCAACTCGCACGCTACCGTCGGCGCGCCGCCCGTCCCCCACGATTGC
>JADGNT010000754.1 GCA_017883345.1 Candidatus Solibacter sp.
CGGCGCCGTGCCCGAGATATTTGCCCCACGGGTAATTCGCGATGTAGACCTCGATCGGCGAATTGAACGGATTGACACCGGCTTCGCCATATCCGCGCAGGACAATGGGGCGGATGTAGCAGGGCGCAACCCCGTTTTCGTGCACCAGTTCGGTCATGGCTGTGACCAGTTCGTCGCGCGAGTACTCGACCTCCATGCGATAGATTTTTGCCGAGTCGAGCAGGCGCTGCATGTGCTCCGCGGCGCGGAAGATCGCCGGGCCCTTGGGCTGCGCGTAGCAGCGGATCCCCTCAAATACCGCCGAACCGTAGTTCACCACGTGGGACATGACATGGAGCGTGGCGTCTTCCCAGGGAATCACCTTGCCGTTATGCCAAATTTTTTCGGTCTTTTGAATGGCCATTGAGGCCCTCCTTCACTGTCGTACAGCGTCCAACAACTCAGCCCGCGGTCTCTGCCGTGGTGCCGGACAAAATCCCCCTGCGGCAGACAGGAAGGACGGCATGGATGTGGAATGGCACGTGCGATGTTACAGGACATTATACCGAGCAGTGGGATACGTCTGGAACGAGAAAAAAGACGTCACAGGAACAGGTGAGCGATGGACTTGCGGAGGTGGGGGACGACAGTTGAATCTGCGCGGCTAAAGCCCGGCGCTTCCAACCAGGGCTAAAGCCGCGCCCTGCCCAGTCGTGCCGTCCCTTTCGACGCACTCCCCCGAAACCGGCTTGTCGCCCGATGGCGGAGTGAAGTAATCTCGCGTGGTTCCTCCACCGCACCGGGGTCACTTTGCCCTTGAATCGCTTGACCGGCATGCGCACGTTTTTTGCTACTGGCGACGAACACGAGTGTTGGAGCCTGCCGCGCCTGTTTATTGCTAGCTTCCTGACGCTGTTTGCCGAGTTGGCCTTTATCCGTTGGCTAGCGGTGGAGATCCGCGTCTTTGCTTACTTCAAGAATCTGGCGCTGCTGGTTTGTTTTCTGGGCTTCGGCGTGGGCTGCGCCCTGGCTCGCCGGCGGCCACGGTGGGGGCTGGCCGCGTTCGGCATGCTCGGACTGCTGCTGTCGATCCGCATTCCGTTGCCCGGCCGTGAGCGTTTCCTGGAAAGCTTGTCGGCGACGCTGGGCGCCGCTTCCGATCTTGCCATCTGGAACGTGGACCCCACCTGGGAGTGGCGGACTGCACTGGTGGCCGCCGGCTTCAGCCTGGCGGTGCTGTTCATGGTGGTGTGCGTGTTTATTCCCATCGGCCAAGTGGTGAGCCGGCAGATGGACCTGGCGCCGCGCACCCTGCACGCGTATTCGTGGAACCTGGCGGGCAGCCTGGCCGGAATTCTGGCCTTCTTTGCCGTGTGCTGGCTCATGCTGCCGCCGGCGGCGTGGATGGGCCTGGTGCTGGCGTCGATTGCCTCGCTCCAGCGCAGCCGCACGCGCGCGCTGATGTTCGCGTTGCTGATCGTGCCCGCGGCTTGGCTGCTGCACGATCACAACACGGCGGACCATTTCATCCTCTGGACACCTTACCAGCAGATCGACATGCGGAAGGTCCGGTTTGCCGACGGCGAGTTCCAGGACGCCATGATTTCCGTCAACCACACCGGATATCAAAAGATGGTGGACCTGTCGCCGGATTTTCTCCGCCGGCACCAGCTGCTCGATGAAGCCGTCGACGAAAACCCGTACAACCTGCCGTTTCGGTTCGCCAAGCCGTCGCCCTCGGTATTGATCGTGGGCGCGGGCAGCGGCAATGACACGGCGGCAGCGCTGCGCAACGGCAGCCGCTCCGTGGATGCGGTGGAGATCGATCCCGCCATCTGGCAACTGGGCATCCGCGAGCACCCCGAGCGTCCGTACCAGTCGCCGAAAGTTACCGGCTACTTGACCGACGCGCGCGCCTTTCTGAAACGCAGCCGCGCGCACTACGACCTGATCCTGTTCGGCCTGCTCGATTCGCACACCCAGTTCTCCGACTACTCCAACATGCGGATCGACAATTTCGTTTACACGCGGGAAGCGTTCGAGGAAGCTCGCCAGCACCTGGCGCCCGACGGCGTTTTGCTGGTCAAGTTCCAGGTCAATCGTCCCTGGATAGGTTCGCGCCTGGAGCGGCTTTTAACGGAAGTTTTCGGCAAGAAGCCGCTGGCGTTTATGGCGCGTTCCAGCTATAGCACCGCGGCGACCTGTTTCGTGATCTCGACCTCGGACCGCGTGCAGGAGGCGCTGGCGGCCGATCCCCGGCTCGCCGATTTCACATGGCGCAATGCGCGAGTCTCGCCGAACGTGAGCGCCATCGAACCCACTACCGACGACTGGCCGTACCTGTACCACGAAGGGCGCTGGATTCCGCGGACATACTACTCGGTCGGGATCCTGGTACTGCTGCTGGCGGCGGCGCTCTACGCGCAGATTCCGGAAGCGCGGCGGCAAGCGCCGTCGCTGTTCTTCTTCGCCATGGGCGCGGGATTTCTGCTGCTGGAAACGCAGACCATCAGCCGGCTGGCGCTCTACTTCGGCACCACCTGGCAGGTGAACGGGATCGTGATCGGCGCGGTGCTGACGGCGCTGCTGCTGGCCAACGCGGTGGCCGGCCGGCGCGCGCTGCCGCGCGGCGGGATGCTGGCGGGTTTGGCGGCCGGACTGGTGATCGCGTACCTGGTTCCGTTCGCGCGGATTCCCGCGCCCGCCGCGGTGACCGGCTGGATTGCCGCCGCAGTGTTCTCGATTCCGGTGTTTTTTGCCGGACTGCTGTTCGCCTCTGAGTTCCGCGACGCGGCATCGCCGAGCGCCGCGCTGGGGGCCAACATACTGGGGGCAGTGGTTGGCGGCCTGCTGGAGAACGTCTCGTTGCTGGTCGGCATGCGGGCGCTGCTGCTGGTGGCGCTGGGGCTCTACTGCCTGGCGGGCATCGGCTTGCGCTTTCGGCACGCCAAAGGCTGATTTCCCAGGCCTCCGCTCTTCTCTTGACGGTGCCCGACACCCTGTCGCTGATCGATCGGGAGCGACACGGGTGGGGCAACCGTTCTATCGATAGCGGGCGAGGGCGAGGTCGACGATCTCGCCGATCATGTCGGTATAGGAGCGGCCGGCTTGTTTCGCCGCCATGGCGAATTCGGCGGAACTCCACAACCATGGGTTCGGGTTCGCTTCGATTACATAGACCTCGCCT
>JADGNT010000755.1 GCA_017883345.1 Candidatus Solibacter sp.
CGGTTTGGCCAGAAAGGCCATCCAGCCGAAATCCACCACCGATTCGAGCTTGGGGTTGATTTTCTTCAACAGGTCGATATCTTTGGGGCCGACGAATACTTCGAAGCGGTTGGCCGGGCCATCGCTGATCGCTACCCCGCTCAGCGCCATGGGCGTCTGATCGTGGGCGGTCTTGACGGTGTCCCCAAACGTGACCATCTGCATCCCGCTATTGCCTTCGGCCAGGAAGACGGCGGCGAAGTAGACGTCGGCGATCCCGGCGAAACTATAGTTGCCGCCGCTCGCCAGCGGCCCTTTGGAGGCCGATTTGGGAGCCTCCTCCACCAGCTTGTTCGCCGCCACGTCGAAGTACAGGGTACGCTGGCTGCCGGACGGGCTGGCGATGGTGAGATCGCCGAATCCGCCGCGCCACTGGATCATGTGGGGCAGCGGCTTGCCGTCCAAGGTGACCTCGGTCGAGACCATCGACAGATAGCTCGCCTTCTGGAAGCGGAAGACCTTGCGCACGCTAACGTGCCCGTCGGAGAACTCGTAGGTGACGCCCAGGCCGTCCGGCTCGGCGGTCTGCTTGTACCAGGTAAAGTTGACATTCACAAGGGGCTTTTGGTTCGGGAAGTACAGCGAGTAGGGGAAATCCATGCCCGCCGCGGAGTTGACCAGGTCCAGCGTCTTGAGGTCGTTGCCGTTGGTTTTCTTGAGCTGCCAACTGCGTACCGTGCCGCCCTGATTGCTGAAGGCAATCTTGTACAGGTCGGTCTCGATGACGAATGGGGGCTCGGCCTTCTGCGGCGTGGCGCCCACCGCCAGGGGCGCGGCTTCCGCGGCCGCCTCAGCAGCTTCAGCGGCGGGCGAGGGGGGCGCCGTAGCTTCGGCCGTGGGCTTCCCGTCGGGAGCTGTGGGCACGGCCGAAGGACTTTGGGAAGCAGTCTGCCCGGCCGCGTCCTTCTTGACGGGAGGCGGGGCCTGCGACTTGAAGAAGTAGGGCGTCAGGAACATCACCGCACCCATCAGGAGGAAGGCGATCAGCAGCCGCACTTCCATCGACATTTCCTTCGGCGGCTGCGCCGGAGTCTTGCTACCGCCATTTACCGATTCGGCCATTGCTCAAAGATTCCGTTAGAAAGACGTTTTACCGGACGGGATCGTAGCCCCCCGCGTGAAAGGGATGGCAGCGCGCCAGCCGGCGCAGCCCCATCCAGATCCCCTTCCGAGCGCCGTGGCGCTCCACTGCCTCGTGCATGTAATCCGAACAGGTCGGATAGAAACGGCAGGCCGAGGGAAGAAGGGGGGAAATCGCGAACTTATACACCCGAAGCGCACGGGTCACGATCCATTGCATCGCTGAAAAAGACGTTCCACTTCGCGGCGAAGTTCCGCTACCGGAGCATCGAAGGCCTTGCGCCGCGGATTGATGACGATGGACCACAGTGGGCTCAACTGATCCAGGTGGAGGCGCACCGCCTCGCGGACCCGTCGCTTGATGCGGTTTCGCACCACGGCTTTGCCGAGGGCGCGAGGGCAGGTGAAGCCGATATGAGGCCCCTCCGGTTGCGTTTCGCGGACACAAAATGCCGCAAAGAAGGGCCCGGTGAACCGGGAACCCTGGTCATATACCCTGCGGAAGTCTTTGGAACGCAGCAGACGGACACGTTTCGGAAAACCAGAGATGGCGCACTACCTCTCGGAGCTAACGGTCAGTTTCTTGCGGCCCCGCGCGCGACGCCGGGCCAGAACGGCGCGTCCGTTCTTGGTCTCCATACGGGTGCGAAACCCATGCGTTTTGGCGCGGTGACGATTGTTCGGTTGAAAAGTACGTTTCGGCATGTCAGTTCAAGTACTTAGTATAGATCACCGGAAGCCTGGGCGGCAAATCGCCCTTGCCGGACGCGCCGGGCACAGTAGCCGCGGAAGCCCGCGCCCGTGCCCTGTTCATGCGGCTTCGGTCCCTTGCCGCCGCGGCGTTGACAACTGGAGTGTCAACGAGATCCGCCGGTACGGAACTCGCGGGATGACCGATCCCCGCGCTCCGCGGCTGAGATGAACGAAGCCGTATCGCTCCATGGTCTTCAGCGTCCGGGACAGATTCGATTTCTTCCGCCCGGAGAGTTCCGCCAGGCGCGTAAGCGATTCGGGGGTGGATTCGGCGATGATCCCAAGCAGGGCACGGTTGCGCTCGGATAGGACCCTGGCGAAGCTTTCAGCCGATGTGAACCATACCTTCGGCTCATTGGCCGCCGGCCTGTAGTCGCCCCGAGCAATCGCAACCGTCCGAGCTTTCATCTGCTCGTAACTGGCAATCCCAACGCGCAGCGTCCTCATTAGATTACTCCCTTCTCTTTCAAGAGTTTATCCACCTCGGCCCAAAAGTCCTCCAGGAGCGTGGCCGCATCTTTGAACCGATAAGGTCGGACAGTCTCCATCCGGTGCCTGTGGTCAACGGGACCCCGGCTTTTGCCACCGGGCCCGCGCGACTCCCGGACGGGATGGGCGTTGTCAAATCCAACCAGCCGGTTGCCACCCGGACCATGCAGTGTCAACGAGTAGTTCAGCCCATGTGGCCGGTCGGGGGTGGAAACTACCCGGCTGACTGAGAACCAAACCCAGTATTGGCCCTTCGTATCGACCACGAATACCTGGCTATCGAGATCCAGCAGCACGTCCGCGCCAGGATCCCGATCTTGCCATTTCATCCCCACAAGGTTATCACCTATTGATAACCACCTGCAAGCAACCCCGTCCCGGCAGGCGTCGGCCTCGCGGAACATGAACCCACGCCGTTGCGTACTCCCTGCAAGGAATGATAACTTCGTCAACAGGCAGGCACGGTCGTCGAGATGGCGCAGGGGCACGCCGGAGGTTGCCGTGACGGTGCGGAATCAACTCCAGTATCCATCACAACAGCGCGCGCCCAAGCCAGGTATCGCCATATGGGTGACGGCCCGCGAGGCCTTCTGGATTGCGCTCGAGGCATTGCGCGGCCACAAGCTCCGCAGCTTCCTCACGTTGCTCGGCGTGGTGGTTGCCACCACCACCCTCATCGTGGTCATGTCGGTCGTCAATGGCATGAACCTCTACATTGCGGAGCACATTGCCAACCTGGGCACCAATACGTTCGTGCTTCACCAGTTCCAATGGGCGCAGGGCTTCGATTCCTTCCTCACCGC
>JADGNT010000756.1 GCA_017883345.1 Candidatus Solibacter sp.
GCAATACCGCATCAACGGGCTCCGGCTCGGCCGCCTGCTCTATCAGGGGCGCTGGTTCGATTCGCAATCCATGATGCTCCGTGATACCGCCCAGCGGTGGATTGCGCGCGCGGTCACCGGTGAGGTGACGGTGGAACTCCGCCGTGGGAACGACTACTCGGTTCTCGACACCACCAGCCCGAACCTGACCTACAAGCCGGAGCGGCTCACCATGGAGAACGGCGAATCGCTGTTCTCGCCGCGGGATCGTATCGGCCAACTCACCATGCGGCACCTCGACATCACCGACACCCGCGACAAGCTGCTGCTCTATTTGAAGACCGGTCTACTGGGGCCGGCGAGCCCAGACTCGACGTTGCAGCTTTCCGAAGGCAAAGCCAAGCCGGAAGACTAGGGGGTGGAGCGCGCGGCCCGGCTTGACCCCCCGCCCTAAAATGTGTGATTATTCATCTAGGTGAATAAACATTCAGTCGAGGCGTTCTCCGTGGCCACCATGTTTGCTCCGAACCAAATCCTCAAAACCGCCGCACCCGACTTCCTGAAGGATCTCGACCTCACCGACGACGAACTCCTCTACCTCCTCGATCTCGCCGCCGAAGTCAAAGCCTGCCCCGCCGACTACGCCCACGCTCTCGACGGCAAGAACCTTGGCATGCTATTCGAAAAGCCCTCGCTGCGCACTAAGCTCACCTTCGAACTCGCCATGAAGCAGATGGGCGGCGGCAGCGTCTTCCTGGAAGGCCCCATCGGCGTTCGCGAGCCGCTGAAAGATGTGGCCCGCAACCTGGACCGCTGGGTCAATGGCCTGGTGGCCCGCGTCTTCCTCCAAAGCACGGTCGATGGCCTCGCCGAATGGTCGCGCGTGCCCGTCATCAACGCCCTCAGCGACCTCTACCATCCCTGCCAGGCGCTGGCCGATATTCAGACCATCCGCGAACGCTTCGGCGGCGCGTCGCTCCACGGACTCAAGCTTACTTTTATCGGCGACGGCAACAACGTCGCCCAGTCGCTCATGTTGACCGGATTGCGCCTCGGCATGGATTTCGCCCTCGGCTGCCCCGAGGGCTACCTGCCCGATCCCGAAATCGTCATCCAGGCCGAAGGGCTCGCCGCCGTCAGCGGGGCGCGCCTGCTGATTACGCACGATACCGCCGCCGCCGTGGCCGGCGCGCACGCGGTCTACACCGATGTCTGGGCCAGCATGGGCCAGGAGCAGGAAGCCGTCGAGCGCAGGCGCGCCTTCCGCAACTACCAGGTGAACGACGCCCTCTTCGCGCAAGCGCGGCCCGACGCCGTCTTCATGCATTGCCTGCCCGCCAAGCGCGACGAAGAAGTTACCGACTCCATCATGGAACACCCCCGCTCGGTGGTCTTTGACCAGGCGGAAAACCGGCTGCATGCCCAAAAAGCCCTGCTGCTGATGATGCTGACTTAGGCAGCGGATTCAACGCAGAGACGCAGAGAACGCAGAGATAAGCGCAGAGAGCGCATTTTGGAGCGAAGGGATTGATGAACCAAAAGAAAGTCACGCCTGCCGGCGCGGGTGGCAAGTCGAAATGAAGCTCTGGGGCGGACGGTTTGAAACCGGGCCGAGCGAAGTCTTCGAGCGCTTCGGCAACTCCTTGCACTTCGATCGCCGGCTGATCGATTGCGATATCCGAGGCTCGCAGGCCTTCGCGCGCCAGCTCGAGCGCGTCGGCATCCTCACTGCGGAGGAGCGGGCGTCGATCGTCGAGGCGTTCGAAGCCATTCGCGCCGAGTCTCTCGCTCCCGCGTTCTACTCTGGCGCCACCGATGAGGACGTACACACGCTGGTCATCCGCAAGCTGAAGGAGCGCGTCGGCAAGGCGGCCGACAAGATCCACACCGGGCGCAGCCGCAATGAGCAGGTCTCGCTCGATACCCGCATGTGGTTGCGCGAGGAGTGCGCCGATCTCCAGGCGCTGCTCTGCTCCGTCATGGGCCATCTGCTCGGACTCGCCCAGATGTACTCCGGCGCCATCATCCCCGGATACACCCACATGCGCCGTGCCCAGGCCGTGCTCTGGCCGCACTACCTGCTCTCCTACTTCGAGATGTTCCTCCGCGATTGGGAGCGCTTCGAAGATGCCCGCCGCCGCGCCAACATTCTGCCGCTCGGCTCCGGCGCCCTCGCCGGCAGCGGCTTTCCCTTCGACCGTCAGGCGATGGCCAGGGATCTCGGCTTCGACGGCATCACCCGCAACAGCATGGATGTCTCCGGCGATCGCGATTTCGCCCTCGACTTCCTCTACGCTTCTACCGTCACTATGATCCACCTGAGCCGCCTCGCCGAGGACTGGATCCTCTATTCCAGCGAGGAGTTCGGCTGGCTCGAGCTGGGCGACAACGTCACCAGCGGCTCCAGCCTCATGCCCCAGAAGAAGAACCCCGATTCGCTCGAGCTCATCCGCGGAAAAAGCGGCCGCGTCATGGGCTGTCTCACCTCCCTTCTCGTCACCATGAAGGGCCTCCCCATGACCTACAATCGCGACATGCAGGAGGACAA
The DNA here is from genome assembly GCA_017883345.1 of Candidatus Solibacter sp. GTDB lineage: Bacteria > Acidobacteriota > Terriglobia > Bryobacterales > Bryobacteraceae > Solibacter. The sequence goes on from JADGNT010000756.1 coordinate 2,528, forward strand.
GATCCCGCTCTTCGATGCTGCCGACCAGTTGGCGGATTCGCTCCTGATGATGTCGAACGTGATCGACGCCACGCGCCTCAACCCCGCTCGGCCCGCCGCCGCCGTCGAAGAGAGTTGGGTGGTGGCCACCGACCTCGCCGAAGCGCTCGCCCGCGCCGGCACCCCCTTCCACCAGGCGCACCAGATCGTGGGACGCTTCGTCCTGGAAAGCGTGCACTCCGGCAAAAAGCCCTCGGATTGGACCGCCGAAGAGATGCAACGCTTCGCCCCCGAATTCACCGCCGATTTCGTGGCGCTGCTCAATCCCGCCGAAGGAATGAAGTCGCGCGAAGTTCCGGGCGGCACCGGATACCGGGCTGTGGCCCATGCGCTGGCACGCGCCAAAGAAACACTCGGAAAGTTGATCGTATGACTAAAAGTTACCGTCAAGGCCAGATTCTGAAATTGATCCGCGGCAAGAACATTTCCACCCAGGAAGAACTCGCGGGGGAGCTGAAGAGTCAAGGCATTGCCGCCACGCAGGTGACGCTCTCGCGCGACATCCGCGACCTGCGCCTCGTCAAGACGCGGGAAGGCTACAAAGAGATGGCGCCCGAGGAAGCCGGCCCGCAGTTCTCCCTGCTCGCCGCCGAA
>JADGNT010000757.1 GCA_017883345.1 Candidatus Solibacter sp.
CCACCGCCCAGTGCCTGCCACGCCGACCCGCTCCATCGGCACACCGCTAGAGCGCTACCGCCGCCAGAGCAGGTACCTACCGCGCTGGCATCCGTAAAGATGTAGACCGATCCCGTCGCCGCGGAGCTCGGTGGGCTCGCAAACGTGGATGTCGGCGGAATCCAGCTTGCCCCGTGAGCGTCCACGATTCCCGTCTGTACAATATTCTGCTTGCCTTGCCCGAAGCAGGCCCCGGCAATCGACAACACGATGATCAAACGCATTAGTTTCCTCCTATGACGCGGTGACGAACGGCAGTGCTGCTAACCGAAGAAGATGTTGACTTAAACGACGCAATGGCGGTCGCCATCTGGGAATTCACACTTTGAGTCCAGGTAAGATTCACTGGCGTAGCGGTGGTTTGGATCAGATACCCAAACCCGCCGCCGTAGTAGACGGCATTCGATAGGTGGTCCAGTAAAACTCCGGAACTTAGCCCGGTCGAATCACCGTCCGGGGAAACGCATGCGGTCACGACTAATTCATCCGGGTATGCCGGCGTGACCGATCCCGTGGCTAACGTTGTGGACGTGCTTGGGCTGACGGTCCCATCCCCGCCCTGTTGATCCGCGGGGCTCGTTTGCGAGCCGCCGCTGAATCCCGAGAAAAAGACACTGCCAACCCTCGATCCTTCTATCTCCAAGAAATGGCCAGATCCCACCGACGTGGGAATGCAATAGTACAGCCGAATAAGGCCAGTCCACCAGCATGTCTGATCGCGCAGTAAGATCCATGTGTTTCCCTTGCTGTCAGATTGAATGTTTGCGCCACTGCTTTGATCGGTGCAGATGACGCAAATCAACAAAGCCGCTGCGCTGCTATCGATAGTTTTCGTAACGGTAGTCCCATACGGAATCTTGGTTTTGGAGTGGTCCACCAAGGCGAACGTCGCCGCGCTGGCCATCCGTGGGGCCAACAGCCCAATTCCTAGAGCGCCTAGCATCTCCCGGCGCGATGGAACCCACAGCGAGCCTGATCTTTCTAAAGTCCTTCGCATATTATAACGCCCTCGTGATACGGATTACGTTGTAATTTGGAGTCGGCTGTATCGGTTTGACGAGCCGCATCATCGCAGGGCCCCCAAGTCAATTATGCCAGCCGTCGCTGCCCTGGTGTCCCTCGCCGGCCGCCGATCGAGCGCGAGCGCGCTCACAGTGTGCGGTGTAGCTTTCCGCTTGAGTGCCGAATCGCCGCCTGTACCGGTCGCCGCGGCGTTCCGTTGACCCTGCCCAAAACAGCAGGACGCGAATAGAAGTGTGATAACGATTCTCATGTTGGTTTCCGATCACCCGATGGCGGGCAGTCCCGACGCCAGGCTACCCTGGGCTCCGGCGTGGGAAACGCTCGCCTTCCGGTTCCAGGATGCCATGGCAGTAGGTTGGCCGTAACCGCTCCGAGAGCACCAATTACGCCGCAAGCTATTGAACCGTGTGGAGATAAAAAAATAAAATGTTCGTGTGACTGATCCAGGCCTCATCACTCTCGCGGCCGAATAGGTGTCTCAGCTAGGGGCGCCAACCGCCGCCGCGCACCTTCTCCAGCACGTCCTTGGCCACCGCCGCCGTATTCGCGTGGATCGTGATCGTGTCCTCCACGCTCTGCGCATACCCGCCGGCCAGCACGATCCCGACCGGAATCCCCTGCGTCAACGCCGTCCGGATCACCAGGCGGTCGCGCTCCATCAACCCGTCAAACGTCAGCGAAAGCCCGCCCAACTGATCTTCCATATAGGGATCGGCCCCCGCCACGTACAGCACCAGTTCCGGGCGGAACATGGCCAGCGCCGCGCGATATCCGTTGCCCAGCCGGTGCAGGTACTCCGCATCCCCCGTCCCGTCCGCCAGGTGGATATCCAGGCTCGAAAGCGGCTTCTCGCTCGGATAGTTATTGAACTGGTGGATGGACAGCGTGAAGACCGTTGGATCGTCCGCGAACACCGCCGCCGTGCCGTTGGCGTGGTGCACATCGACATCCACCACCATGGCCCTCTTGATTCGCCCGTCGGCCTGTAGCCGCCGCACGGCGATGGCAATATCGTTGATCGCGCAGAACCCCTCTCCGTGGCCCGGGAACGCGTGGTGAAATCCGCCGCCGATGTTGAACCCGATGCCGTCCTCCATCGCCAGGCGCGCCGCCAGCATCGACCCGCCGGCCGCCAGCCAGAACGCCTCCACCATCTGCCGCGAATAGGGGATCTCCAGCCGCAGGATGTCCTGGTAACTGAGCGTGCCGCTGCGCAGTTTGGCGACGTACTCCGCGTCATGCACCAGCCGCACGTCGTCGTCGGTGGCCCGCTCGGGCTCCACGAAATCTTCGGGCGCGGCGAACCGGCAGCGCAGCATCCGGTCCTTCAGCCAGCGGTATTTCCTGGCGGGAAAGACGTGCTCCCCCAGGTTCAGATCGTAGCGTTCGTGGTAAACCAACCGGTATGGCAACATGGCCCGGGCGCCGTCAGTCCGTCTCCGATTGCAGCGCCGTCACGACCGCCACATTGAAGATGTCCTCCGCCGAGCAGCCTCGCGAAAGATCGTTGGCCGGCTTCGCCAGACCCTGCAGGAACGGCCCGATGGCCATCGCCCCGCCCAACCGCTCCACCAGTTTGTAGCCGATATTGGCCGATTCCAGGCTCGGGAATACCAGCGTGTTGGCGCGCCCGGCCACCTTCGATCCCGGCGCCTTGCTCTTGCCCACCACCAGGTCCACTGCGGCGTCCGCCTGCAATTCGCCATCGGCGTTCAGCTCCGGCGCCCGCGCCCGCACGATCTCCATGGCCTCCACCACCTTGTCGACCATCGGCCCCTTCCCGCTGCCCTTGGTGGAAAAGCTGAGCAGCGCCACCACCGGCTCGGTGTTCATCAGCACCCGCGTGCTCTCCGCCGTGGCGATCGCGATATCCGCCATCTGCATCGCGTTGGGATCGATCACCACGGCGCAATCGGCGAACGCCATCAGCCCATTGTGCCCCAGCGCGCGATCTTGCAGCGCCATGATGAAGACGCTTGAAACCAGCCGCGCCCGTGGATGCACGCCCACCGCGTGCAGCGCCGCGCGCACCGTCTCCGCCGTGCTGTTGACCGCGCCGCCGACGCTGCCATCGGCATCGCCCGCCCCCACCATC
>JADGNT010000758.1 GCA_017883345.1 Candidatus Solibacter sp.
GTGCTGGCCGATAGCGAGTTCCGCGTGGGCACCCTGTATCAGAAAAAGGGCAGCTTCCCGGCCGCGGCCAACCGCTTCCAGGCGATGGTGGACCAGTTCCCGATTTACAGCAAGGCCGACGAAGCCCTCTGGCAGATGGCCGAGAGCTACCACCGCATGGGCGACCGTTTCGAGGATCAGCAGGTGACGGCGTACCAGCGCATCGTCAAGGACTACCCTCTCAGCATCCACGCCGAGGACGCCCGCGCGCAACTCGAAGTCATGAAGCGCACCGTTCCCGAGGCCGACACCGTGGCCATGGCGCGCATGAAGTATGAGATGGAGAACCGCACCAAGCCCGGGATGCCGAGCCATTTCTGGGGTCTCTTCCGTTCGCGTCCGGACATGAGCCAGGCGGCGAAATCGGGCACTCCGCCGATGGAAGGCTACCGGCCCACCATTCCGATGAGCGTGCCTCCGGCAGCCGCCACGCCCGGCGCTCTGGGCACCAACGAAGTCAGCATCAGCAATCCGGGCAGCGATAGCGAAATCGATAAAGGCAAGGAAGTGCGCGCCAACCCGGGCGGCGCCGAAGCCGCGCCGGCCACTCCGGCCACGCCGGCTCCCGCCGCGGAAAACGCCGCCAAGGCGGCGGACCCGAACGTCGCCGCCAAACAGGCGTCCATGACTCCGGCCCAGCAGAAAAAGGAATATCAAAAGCAGCTCAAACAGCAGCAGGACGCCGTCAAGAAAGCCCAGGGCGATCGCAAGAAAAAAGAGGCGGAGTTGCAGCAGAAGGTCAAGGAACAGAAGAAGAAGTCCAAGGCCAGGCAGGACGAGCAGAAGCAGGAACAGAAACAGCCGCCGCCCGCTCCCACCGGCGGACAGGCCCCCATCCCTCCGGTCAAACCATGAGCCGCATTCTGCTGGTGGACGACAGCCCTCACGCCCAGCGTATGGGCGAGCGCATCCTCAGCGAAGAAGGCTATGAAGTCGTCACCGTCAGCAATGCCGACTCCGCGCTGATCCGCCTCGACGATGTCGATCCCGACGTCGTGCTGGCGGACGTCGTCATGCCCGGCCGCACCGGCTACGAGATCTGCCAGTACCTCAAGATGAGCCCGCGCCATCGCCATGTGCGCGTGATCCTCACCGCCGGTGTCATGGAGACGCTGGATGAAGCCGCCGCCGTGCGCGTGGAGGCGGATGGCACGCTGCGTAAACCGTTCGAGGCCAGCGCCCTGCTTGCCGCCGTCAAACCGCTGGCCGAAGCGGCCGCCCAGGATCGCGCGGCCCTGGTGCCTCGCGAGCCCGGCGCCAGGGAGCGGGTTCCCGCGGTGGCGGCCGTCCCGTTCGTCGCCGTGGTCGATGAGGAACAGGTGCGCGCCGCGGTTACCGTGGCCTTGGATGCCTCCATGGCGGTGATGGTGGAAGAGATCGCCAAGCGCGTGCTGGCTTCTCTCGCCACGCGTAAACCGGAACCTGCGACTGCCCCTGCCCTGGCGACCACTCCCGCTCCGCTCGAGGCCCCCCAAGCGGCGCCGCCCGACTCGCCCGCCTCGCATGCCACGCGCATGGAGCCAGTCCGCCGGGTCAGCCCCCTTCGCCATCGATCGGGTTCTATTCTAGGATTAGATATCAGCCGTCCGGAGCCCGAATCCTCCGAAACGGATCGCGAATAACGTATGCCCGACAACAGCTTTGACGTAGTCTCCAAAATCGAAATGCCGGAAGTGCACAACGCCATCCAACAGGCGTTGAAAGAGGTCCACCAGCGCTTCGACCTCAAGGACTCCCATTCCAACATCGAGTTCAACGAGAAGGACAACAAAATCCTGCTGCACAGCAAGGACGAGTTCAAGCTCAAGGCGGTGGTGGATATCCTGCAATCCAAACTGATCAAACGCCAGGTCCCGCTGAAGGGCTTGACGTACGGTGAAATCATCCCCGCCGCCGGGTCCACGGTCAAGCAGGAGATCACCATGCAGCAGGGAATCGCCATCGAGAAGGCCCGCGAACTGGTCAAAAAGATCAAGGACAGCAAGCTGAAGGTGCAGGCCTCTATCTCGGGCGATTTCGTGCGCGTAGCCAGCAAAGACCGCGACACCCTGCAATCGGCCATCAAGCTGCTCCGCGACACCGATTTCGGCATCGACCTGCAATTCACCAACTACCGCACGAACTGACGTGCCGCGCCGCATCGAGTCGCTCAGTCTCGCCGGTCCCGCTGGCCGTCTCGAAGCGTTGCTCGAAGAGCCCGAGGATGGCGAACCGCGGATGGCCGCCGTGGTCTGCCATCCCCACCCGCTCTACGGCGGCACCCTGCACAACAAAGTGGTCTACCGCCTGGCGCGCGGATTGCGCCGCTCTGGCATCGTCGTGCTGCGCTTCAACTTTCGCGGCGTGGGCGGAAGCGAAGGCGAGCACGGGCACCTGGAAGGCGAAATCGAAGACGCCCGCGCGGCGCTTGCCTGGCTCCGCCAACGCTATCCCGCTCTCCCCTACGCGCTCGCCGGCTTTTCGTTCGGCTCGCGCGTGGTCACTCGCCTGGGATGCGCCGCCGAAGGCGCCAGCTTCCTGATGGCCGCCGGGTTCCCGACGCGCTGGGGTTCGCCCGATTATCTGGAGAGCTGCCCGGCCCCCAAGATCTTCATCCAGAGCACTAACGATCAGTTCGGTCCCCGCGCGGAACTGGAAGCGATGTACCAGCGCTGCGCCGCCCCCAAGCAACTCCACTGGATTGCCGCCGCCGACCACTTCTTCGCCGGCGGGCTGGAGGCGCTGGAAAAGCAGGCGGAGGCGTCGGCGGAACAGTCGCTGCTCGTCTGAAGTGCGCCGGCACCCCTCTAGTTGTGCTGTAGTTTGACACACGCATGGTTTCGTCATAATATGACTTCATAATAGAAATGGTTCCGGGTATAATATGATTCCGGATATGAAATGGTTCCGGTCCAGTACTCCGAGCAGCCGGGCGGCATACCTTCCTCTGCTCAGGAGAGCCGTTGTTCTCTCCTCATTCGATGCAGTGTTGCTCTGAAATGGAGGCGATATAGTGACGAGTCTAGACGGATCTATTAAAAAGCTTGGGTTGCTTCTGATGTGCACTTTTTGCCTGAGGGCTCAAACTCCGGTAGTGCTTGGAACAGCCGGCAATTTCGCGGTTCTGGCTGGCTC
>JADGNT010000759.1 GCA_017883345.1 Candidatus Solibacter sp.
GCCAGGGTCCCGCTCATGCGCATTTCCTTGGCGCCGTTGGTGAGCAGGATTAGCAGGCGGCCGTCGTCCTGAGTGGCGCCGCGGCCGGTATAGGTCTCGTCCTCGGTACGCAGATTCAGGCCGGTCAGAAGCAGGCGCGGGCCGGCTTGCCACCACGAAAAACTGTAGACGCCGGCCACGCTGCGCAGTGGCGGGAGAGTTCCCAGATCGATGGCGGCGCCGCTGAAGCTTCCCTCCGCCGTGGCGTTGGTCAGCAACTGCATGCCGGTGCCGAAGGTCTGTATCTGGCTATCGGCATCCACTTTCCCGGATTGCCAGCTCATCCCTTTGATCTTCGACGTCAGCCGGTAATTCGGCCGCGACCCGCGCAGGTTCACATCCAGCTTCCCAGTGAGCACGGCGCGATCCAGCCCCGCCTGGATGCCTTCCAACTGCACGCGCGCCACGTCCCAGAGCACGCGCGCGCGGAAGTTCTCCAGATGAACGCCGCCCAGCAGAAGATCGTCGATTTCGACCGCGCCATCGAGATTGCGCTGGCGCAGCCAGTCGGTAACCATCGGACGGCCCAGGGCGCGCGCAATCAGATTGGTGCTGCGGCGCAACGTCGGCATCAGCTCGGCCTCCAGATCGGCCGCATCCCAGCTTGCGGCGCGCAGGCGCAGACGATGCGGGCGCGCCACGCCGGGCTCGTAACGGTAATCGCCGGTGAAGGCGAGTTTTCCCGCCTGCGCGTCGATGCGGTCCAGCACCACGCGCGCGCCATCGATCTGCGCGCGCGCGGAGTTCAACTGCACGGGGTCCGCCAACCCGGGAATGGCGATGGTGGCATCGGTCAGCAGGAGGCGTCCGCTCCAGGCGGCTTCGGCCGGCCCGCGATGGTAGTGCAGTTCTCCGCTCCACTCGCCGGCAGTGATCTGTTCCAGGCACGGCACGGCGGCGAGCGCCACCTGCGCGCGCAGCGACTGCACTTTCATGGCGTCGGTGGAGATGGCCAGATCGAGCGTCTCGGTGCCGAGCGCGTAGTCCGCCTCGATGCGCGCGGCACTTGCGAGCAGATCGCCATTTTCACCGCCGCGCACCAGCGCGGGCGAAAGGCGCACGTGGCCGTTTTCCAGAATGATGTGCGCCTGTTCGAAACGCACAGGGGGCGAATCGGGAATCCCGAGCGCGGTGTCGTGGAAAGCCAGCGCGCCTTGCACGCTGCCCTGCCCGGAGTAGCCGATGGCGCCATCCATGGTGCCGGTGAGTTGCAGCTTGGGCGGAAACTGCGCCCCCATGTGGCGCGCCAATTCCACGATCGGCGCCACCGGAAAGCGATTCCAATTCAGGCCCACGGCCCAGTGCGGCTGCGAAAGATAGTCGGTGGCGCGGAAATGCACCGCCACTGGCAGCGTCGCATTTCCCGCGGTAGTGGAATGCAGTTCGATTTGCTGGCCGATCAGGTCGAGACGCCCGCGGATCTCCTGCCGCCAGCCCTGACTGTTGCCGGGCAGCATGTCCCAGCGGTGCACGTCGCCGATATCCAGGCGGCCGGTGATCCCCATGTTGTTCAGCGGCCCCGCCAGGTGCAGCCGCGAACTCAGCGTGCCGTGAACGCCGGCATCCTGGCCGCTCATCAGAGCGGTAACTTCGCCGAGCGCGGCGCGGTTCACCTCCATGTCGAGGTCGACCCGGCCCGGGTCGGCGTACCAGCGGCCCTTCAGGGTGAACGATCCCAAGCCTTGCGCCGGACGGTCGGCGCGCGCTGGCTTGGCCGAACAGGCGATTTTCCAATCGCCGCCGGAACCGGACGGCGAGACATCGAGATCGGTCTCCGTCAGGTAGAAAACGCTCTTGGTGTCGCCGAACTTGAAGTGAATCCGGCTGTCGCGCACGTGGATCGCCGGGGCGGTGCGAATCACCGAGGGATTGACGATCGACGAAAAATTCCAGCGCCCCCACTCCGGCGCCGGACCCGATTTGGTGAGATTGATGCTGGCGCCATCCAGGCGGATGGAGGCGATCACGAACCTGCCTCCCAGCAGCGACCAGATGCTGGGCGCCACATCCATGGAGCCGGGCTCCTGGATATACACCACCGGCTCCATGCCGATGGCGGGGTCTTCGTAGATGGTGACGCTGTCCACCGAAAACCCGGGGCCCTTGAATAGATTGAAGTGCACTTTGCCGATTTCGACGCGGCGGCCGAGAGCGCGCTCTAGCGAGGACTGCAATCGGCGGCCATATTGGTCAACGGTGAACTCGGGCGCCACGAAACCGGCGATCAGCAGGAGCAGCAGCAGTCCGCCGAGGATCTGGAACAGGCGGCCGGGGCGGAGCTTCATAAGGGGGCTCCGGTGAGACGGCCGTAAGCAGCGGGATCGTCGATATCGGCCAGGATGCCCGGGTCGTCAACGTCGAGGAATTCGGTTTGGGCGGCGTGACTGCGCACGATTTCGCGGGCAGCGCCGAGATCCTGCAACCCCAGGAACTCCGCGATGAGCTCGCGGGAAAACCAGATCGGGTGCCCGCGGCGGCCCTGGTGGCGCGGCACGCGGACCAGCGGGCCCGGTATGTGGACCTGACCGGCCAGTAGAGCATCGAGCGTAGCCGGCGCGACGGCCGGGTGGTCCACCAGGGTGAAGAGAACGCTTTCCGCGCCGGCGGGCACGGCGCGCAAGCCGCACTGCATGGAGCTGGTCTGGCCGCGCTGGTAGTCCGCGTTAATCGCGAAAGTGGCTGGCCGCAGGGTGCGCTCGCGGATGCGGTCGCTGTGCGCCCCGAGAACCACGATCACCGGCTGGCAGCGCGCGGCGAACAGGCCGATCAGGGTATCGAGAAAGGTCTCGTCGCGGTAGCGGAGCAGCGCTTTGGGGAAACCCATGCGGCGCGACTCCCCGGCGGCGAGAATGAGTCCGGCGACGCTCACTTCGAGAGCACGGCCCGCTCCGGTTCGGCGGCAAACACCGACATGGAGAGCGAGCGCCAGTTGGACGCGGCGTTGCGGCGCACGGCGATCATCTCCGCGGTCACCGAAATGGCGATCTCCTCCGGGGAAATGGCACCGATATCCAGCCCCATGGGTGCGTGGATGCGTTCGAACGCGGCGCGCGCCATGCCCTGCTTTTCGAGTTCGCGAATCACGTTGAGCACCTTGCGTTTG
>JADGNT010000760.1 GCA_017883345.1 Candidatus Solibacter sp.
TGGTGCTGCTGCGCGCCGCGGCGCAGGACACCCCGCTGACCGTACTGGGGCACGAGTCCGGCCACCTGTTTCTGGCTTTCGCCAGCATTCCCGATCCGGACGACTCAACCGCCAGGCCGATGATCGGGTACGGCGGCTCGCACTGGAGTTTTGTGTTCAACTCGGAGGCCTCGCTGGATGAAGGCGAGCAGATCACCGAAAGCAGTACGGGACATTTCGTGACCACGGCGATCACGCAGGGCTACGCGCCGCTGGATCGATACCTGATGGGCTTCGCTCCGCCCTCCGATACCGATGTTCCTCCCACCTTCGTCGTGTTGAGCCCCAGCGTCTCGCCGCTGGGCCATCCGCAGAGCGGCGTCGGCTTTACCGGCAACCGCTTGAACATCAGCGTCAACGACGTCATCCAAGCCATGGGCCGCCGCACTCCGGACTACACGGTGGCACAGCACCGTTTCCGTTTCGGGTTCATTCTGGTGGTGCCACAAGGCGCGCAGGACAGCGTGATCGCCCCCAGCGTGCAGCAGGTGGAAACCTACCGCCTGCAGTTCGTGGCGGCGTACACCAAATTCTCCGCCAGTCTGGCCGTCGCCGATACCACTTTGAACCACAGTGTGCGGCTATCGCTGTTCCCGGCGGCCGGCGTGGTGGCTGGCGGCAGCGCCACCGCCACCCTTACCCTGCAAACGCCGCCCAAGGCGGATCTCGCCGTGGCGCTCACGGCACCCGCCGGTTTCGCTCAAGTGCCGCCGCAGGTCACGATTGCCGCCGGCGCCACCAACGCGTCGTTTACCGTCTCGGGGATTAAGGCCGGAGTGGAGGAACTCCTGGCCACTCCCGCCGATTCCAGTTACGAAATTGCCTTCGCGCGCGTGCAGGTGGCCGCGCCGCCGCAACTCGCGCTGCGGGAAGCAAGCAGCCCCTTTCCAGGGTCGGTTGTGGTGCAGTTGACGGACGTCAACGGGTTGCCCTACCCAGGGGCGCGCATTCTGGCGGCTGCCACCAGCGGCAGCGTGACGCCGGCGATCGCCACCGCCGATGCGGCGGGATTTGCCAGCTTCCAATGGGCGCCCGCCTGGTACGACGTCAGCCAGCTCAAACTCTCCGTCGAAGCCGCGCCCACGGTCACTTTGACGCTGAATGCCGGCTCCGCTGTGCCGGTGATTTCGGCCGTGGTGAATGCCGCTTCGTTTGTCGCGGGAGGTTCCCCCGGCTCACTGGCAACGTTTTTCGGTGTCAATCTGCGTGGCGCCATCGTCTTGCTCAACGGCATCGACGTGCGGCCCTTCTACGCAAGCGATACCCAAGTGAACTTCTACATACCGGCGGAGACGCCGCTCGGTGCGAACGTCGTCACGGTGAACGCCCAGTCCGGTTTGCAGGCCTCCTCCACTGTCAACCTAGTCGCCGTGCAGCCCGGCATTTTCAGCGGAGCGGTGGTGCACTCCGGAACCGTGGTGAGTGCGCTCACCACCCCGGTCGCCGCCGGCGAGTTCATTGAGATCTACTGCACGGGCCTGGGACCCACCCGAAGCACGCGCGGCCTCTCCCTCACCTCCGTCACCCCGGCGGTCTACCTGGGCGCCACCGCGGTGACGCCCTCTTTCAGCGGCCTGGCGCCGGGCTTTGTGGGACTCTATCAGGTGAACGTACAGATTCCTGCCGGACTCACTTCCGGCACGCTGTCGCTGATAATCACCAGCGGCAACGCTTACAGCAACGAAGTCAAGATCGCGGTGCAATGATGCTCTCGTGGCTCTTTTCCGATCCTCTTGCGGTGGGCGCCGACGCGCCCGAGTTCTCCGTCCCCGACGATAGCGGCCGCACCGTGACGCTCTCCGCGCTGCGCGGCCGCTACGTGGTGCTGGTCTTCTACCCGGGCGACGACACGCCGGGCTGCACCAAACAGCTCTGCCAGTTCCGCGACGAGTGGAGGCAGGCGACGGCGCACGGCGTGGAGGTCTTCGGCGTCAATCCGCAAAACGCCCGGCAGCACTCCAATTTCCGGAAGAAATTCCAGTTTCCGTTCCCCCTGCTGGTGGACGAGCGGCAAAAAGTGGCGGAAGCTTACCACGCCAACGGGCTCATTGTGAAACGCACCGTCTACCTGATTGGCCGCGACGGCAAGATCCTCTTCGCGCGCCGCGGCATGCCGAGTCCTGGCGATGTATTGGCGGCGGTGAAATAGTCCGCGCCCGGGGTAGAAATCAGTTGGCAGGTGAAAGCGCCTGCCAACCCGGCGATCTCTCCGGAAACCCCTCCGCAACTCATTGATTCTTCGCCGCAGCACTGTAGCGTAGCCTTTCAGGCTGCCATGCCCCCATTCTTGGGGGCATTCTTCCAGGTTTCCTGTCCCATTCCACCACGGACCTCGTCCGTGGCCTTAAACCCTGCGGCGTTACCGGCAGGTGATCACCCTCAGCGTCCCAGATGGTGGCGTAACCGTCCGCAACCCCGCGCGAAGCCCATTGAGGACCAGTTCCTTCCGGTAACGCCGTGTTTCTGCCCTACTGCACCGTTTCCAATTGCGCCGATGAGACAAAACGGCCCCGGAAGACGCGTCGGCTATATAATCGGTGCAGCCGAGATGAAGAACGGAAACCCTGTATAGGACACTACGTCATGAGAATCTCTCTACGGTCGACCATTGCCCTATCTGCGATCTGCGCGATCGCCGCACTTACCGCCGCGGACCAGCCGAAGTTCGAAGTGGCGTCGGTGAAGCGGACGGACCGGGGCATCATAAAGAACTCCCTGGGCCCTGGGACGGTCACATTGAAGGGCGACCCCCTCAAAATCGTTCTCATGGAAGCCTTCAAGGTGCAAACCTACCAGATCGTCGGACCTTCCTGGCTGGATCAGGATTGCTTCGAGATCGTCGCCAAGATGCCGGAAGGCGCGACCAGCGATCAGATCCCGGCGATGCTTCAGGCGTTGCTGGTGGAAAGGTTCAAGCTCGCCGCCCACAAAGAGGATCGCCCGAGCCCGGTGTATGCGCTGGTTGTGGAAAAGAGCGGTCCGAAATTCCAGGAGGCCAGTACGAATTTTCGTCGCATGGGGCCGAGCTCCGGCTTAATGTTTTTCCGCGCGGGGACCGCTCGCGGGTTTAAGGGCTCCATGACCATGGCGACGCTTGCC
>JADGNT010000761.1 GCA_017883345.1 Candidatus Solibacter sp.
ATCCCGGTGGTGCGCTGGGGCTTGGGACCGAGCACCTGCGCGCCACCTTCGACTAACTTCTGCACGGCGCGCAGCGCAGCGAGCGACATGCTGGGCCGATTCGGCAACACCAGCACCTCGTACGACGTGCCTTCCGGCAGCACGACCCGGCCGCCCTTCACGCTGGTGCGATGCGCCAGCGCATACTCGTCGATCGCGTCGTAGTCGTAGCCCGGCAGCACTTTCGCCGGGTCGGCGCCCTTGTACTGCACGAAATTCGGAATGTTGTCGCCGTAGTAAATGAGCACGTCGCTCACCGGAACGCCTTGCTGGAGCAGAAACTGGCTGCGATTGATATAGGTGAGAAACGGCCCGGCCTTGTTCCACCACGTCACGTTGGGATTGAGATGCGTGCCGGCGAAATATTCCTGGCCGGGCAACCCCGCCTCTTTCGGCGACGACGTGAAGGTGTGCCAGACCAGCCGGTTCAAACCTTCGCACGCGGCCTGATCGAACGTCGGCTTGAGGTTCTGCCAGATCGACTCCTCCCATTGGGGCCCGATCGAGGTCATGCCTTCCGCCGCCACCAGCGTCTTGCCATAAGTGTGCGCCGCGCTCGACCCCTGCTTGACGAAGAAGCGCTCCTCGTCGCGCACGCGGTGGGTGGCCGAACGCGCCCAGAATTCCATCTGCGGAAAGGCGCTCACACCGAGCGTCTCCAGGGCGTCGAGCGGCGCGCCGTGCGGCCCGCCGGATTCCGGGTGGATGCCGAGGCCGTAGCGCGCGGCGAATTCGGCGAAGGGGCGGTAGTGGCCGTCGATGACGAGATCGGCCACGGTGCGGCGCAGATCGTTAAGGAAGCGGTTACTGGTATTCCGACTATCCAGGATGCGGCCGCTCACGACCGGCAGATAGGGCACGGGATCGTAGCCGCGGCGGGCGCGGAACTCCTGGCGGAATTCCGGCGTCCAGTTGACGCCGCCGAGTTCCCAACTGTCGGTCACCAGGTAGCGCAGCGTTTTGCCGAGATACGGCTTGGCGTCGGCCAGCAGCGGCTCGATGTTCTGGCGCCAGTAGTGTTCGAATTCGGCGCGATCGAGGTAGTCGATGGCGAGCCCCTGCCATGCGCCGCTCGAGGTGGAGACCTTGGCGCCGGAAGCCATGTAGCCGACGCGCAGAATCTCCCACGCACCGGCGGGCGCTTGCCAGGTGAATGTGCCATCCGGGGTCATCTTCGCCGATACGTCGATCACTTCGCGCACCTGCGCGTCCTGCTCGTCCGGTTCGGCGGCGAGATCCTCCAGCAGCGGCAGAGTATTCGGCGCCGACATGCCGAGTTCCTGCGCTGCCGTCTTGAGCGCGAGCTGCCGGATGGGCCGCTTGGGCAGGGCTTCGCCGTGGCGCAGCGGATAGGCGAGCACCGCGATGTCGCGATAGAAGCCGATCGTCGCCGGCGGCTGGGGAAGCGCGCGGCGGATTTCGCCGGGACCCTGCGCCGCCACGCGTGAAAACGTGAGCAGCTTGGCGCCCTGCTCCGGTTTGACGGCAGGTCCGCCGAGATTCCATCCGCTCTCCACGTTCAGGCTAATCTCCAGACCCAGTCGCGCCGCCTCCTTGAGTGCGTGGCGATACAACTCGCGCCAGCGCGCGGTGCCGAACGTCGGACCCGCGGGCACCATGCGGTTGCGCTGCTGCTCGCTGCCGTTGGCGTCCACCAGGAGCGCGCCGCCGTAGCCTTTGGCGCGCATCTGTTCCAGGTCGCGTGTAATGGCGGCTTGGTTGGTATTGCCGTTGAGCCACCACCAGTAACAACGGAGGCGCGCTTCGGGCGGCGGGTCGGCGAAGCCTGTTTCCAGCGGGCCGGATTGCGGCTGTTGGGCACGCGGCACGAACGGCACAACGGCCGCCAGCGCCGCGAGGACTAGGAGAGAGCGGCGAAGCATGGATGAAACCTTAGGGTAGCGCTTCGTGACGGTAGCGGCTCGACTGGTGGGGCATGGTTTAGCTTGCCATCCGCGATCTGGGCAAGCTAAAGCATACCCCACCAGCCAGTATTCCGGCGCTCGAGCGGGAGACTGCGTGACGATGGCACGCCGGCGCAAGATTCAATAGTGGTAGCGTGCCTGAAGGAAATCAATGCCATCGACGGTGACGCGGTACACCAATCGGTGTTCCTGCGTAATCCGCCTTGACCAACAACCTGCCAGCAGATATCGGAGCGGCTCGGGTTTGCCGGGGCCTTGGAAGGGGTCGCGCAACACTGCTTCGACCAGGTCCAGTACTCGGATCGCGGTAGTTCGATCGCTCTTGACCCAATACCGTAGATCCTCCCGGAACTCGGGGTGAAAGATGGCGACTCGCTTAGGATCCCGTTCCACCGAGGATCTCTCGCCGCAATTGGGCGGCGGTAGCGGGTTTCGTTTTGCCGCGCTCGGCTCGATGCAGAGCCGTCAGCAAACGCCGTGCGTTCCGTGGCGACCTTAGCAGGTGAGCGGTCTCGATCAACCCGGCAAGTTCACTAGCCGGAACGAGAGCGACATCTCGCGACCCTCTGCGTCGAACGATGACAGTCTCCTGTTGGTCCACAACTCGATCCAGAAGGCTGGCCAGGTTCGCACGGAGGCTGGTATATGTGGTTTCAGTTGGCATCGACTGACCTGACCCTATTGTACAGGATTCCTGTACTGAGGCAGAGATTAAACCACCGGCGGCGAAGTGGTTCTCCGTGTCCGCGGAGTCTGGCGACGCGGCCATGTGGCCTACGACCGTAGAGCGGGCGTTCCGCCCGCCATGCCGGTATTCGTAGCGGCATTCTTCGAAGAACGCCGGCCGGGACGCCGACGTGGCAACCGGGGTACCCTCTGGGTCTGGCCGCTCCACGGATGCAGCACCATAATCGGTCGTGAGAAGATAGCGCGAGCGGTGAGGCGCGAGCGTGCGGCGAGGCGCCGGGTGCGATAATCCGGACGTGCGCACCATCATCGAACCATTCCGCATTAAGAGCGTGGAACCGCTGCGCCACACCACCCCGGCTGCACGCCAGGGATATCTGGAAGCGGCCGGCTACAACCTCTTCCTGATTGAAGCCCGCCACATCCTGATCGACCTGCTGACCGATTCGGGCACCAGCGCGATGTCCACGGAGCAGTGGGCGGC
>JADGNT010000762.1 GCA_017883345.1 Candidatus Solibacter sp.
TGACGCGCACCTGCGCCGCGTGGTAGTGCGAATTGGCCCCCTGTGTCTGATAACTGAAGCTGGTGGCGTTGTTGATCTTCAACCCCCCGTTGGCAATCGAACTGGTCGAGCGGTTGGGATTTTCCATGATCCCCAGGTGCGTCCCCTTGGTGCCGATGTATTCGGTGTCCACCACCAGCCCGTGAGGCAGCGTGTGCTGTATGGTCAGGTTCCAGGTCTGCGCGTAGGCGATGCGGAAGTTCGGGTCGATGGCGTAGGTGTTGGTCAGCGTCGTCGCCGAAGCGGCGAATCCGTCCTGCAACGTCAGCGGCGCGGCGGTGCTGGTGGTCAGCGATGCCGACGTGGCAAAGGGCGGCTGCGCGGCCATCTGGTTGGCAATCTGCGCGTACGAAGATCCGCTGTAGAAGATGCTGTACCCGCTGCGGATCAGCGTGTTTCGCTTCGGAAACGGCCGCCATGCCAGGCCGAACCGCGGCGAAAGATCCCGCGGGCTGGGGCGCACGATGCTGCTCGGCAGCGCGCCGGAGTAGGGTCCGTTTTCTCCCGACGTGACCACCGCGACCGCCGTGAACCCGGGGCTGACATCCAGGTTCGCCAGATGGCCCCGCAGCTCCGTGTAGGGCGCGAAGTACTCGTAGCGCAGCCCCACGTTGATGGTGACCCGCGCGCTCACCCGGAAATCGTCCTGCGCGTACGCGTTGGTGCTCCAGCTCCGGAAGTAGTTGTTCGCACTGCCGAAGCGCAGCGAGCTCGATTGCGGCAACCCCAGCAGGAAATCGGCGAAATCGTAGCCCGTGCCCTTCACCGGCTGCCCGGCGGAATCCAGTTGACTGGTCAGCAATCCGCTGAACGAAAACGACCCGCGCGCGTTCTGGTAGTTCTGGCTGTTCTGTTGCAGCCGGTTGTAGCTGAAGCCAAACGTCAGGTTGTGTTTGCGCTTCAACACCCAGGTGAAGTTGTCGCTGAAGGTCGCCGTCTGGTTGCGGCTCAGGTTCGGCGTGCCGTCGCTCAGACTGGAAAAATTGGTGAACGAGAGCCCCGGCGGCCCGTAGTTGATGGGGTCCTGCGAGGTTCCGTTGATCCCCAGCGCCGCCGCGATATTCTGCGTGTAGGCGAAGTACGGCGCGTTCAGGCTGCGGCTGCGGCTGATGGAGAAGTTCGCGCTGTTGTTGAGGCGCGGCTTGAAGCTGTGGCTCCAGCCGGTGGAGAAACTCAGCCCGGAGCTATTGCCGGTATCGAGAAAGCCGAACAACTGGTGCGAGTTCGAATCTTGCCCCTGCTTCTGGAAATTGAAATTCAGCCGGTCCTTGTTGCTCAACGGCGCGTTGAAGCGGACGCCGATGTTGCGGCTGGTGCTTGGGTCGGTGATCACGAAGCGGTAGTTCTGCACGATGCCGGCGTAGCTGGGATTCGGGAAATACTGCAGCAGCCCCGCCGAGGCGCGGTTGAATCGCGTCGTGGGAATCACATTGTTGGGAAATGGCGCTCCGGAGAGCGGATCGAAGATCGTCACCGGCGCGGTGGAGAGCGCCTGCGAGAAATCGCCGCCGCGCTCCGCCGCCGTGGGCACCGACCCGATCATGCTCTTGCCGTTGCGGTTGATCGCAGTGCCGAAACTGATGGTGTACTGGGCGCGCGTCCAATTCACGATTTTCGGAATGTGCAGCGGCCCGCCGATGTTGGCGTTCAGGTTGTTGTTGGCCGAGTAAGGCTTCTGCGCGGTCTGTCCGTTGAGCGAATAGGGGGCCGCATTCAGTGCCGAGTTGCGCGCCGTGATCGATATCGACCCCTGCACCGGAGGCGTGGTGCGCCGCCGGTTGCCGATGCTGGCAAATTGTCCGTTGAACGGACCGCGGCCGCCGCGGCCGCCCTGTCCTCGTCCATTGGCGTTTTGGCCCAGTCCGCCGACGCCCCGGCCACCGCCATCGGGGGGAGCCGCGGCGCCGATTCCAAACCCGCCGTTGATCGCGCTAGTGCCGAAGCCGCCCAGCCCCAGGCTGTCATTGGTCAAGCTGGCGCTCATTCCCGGCGGCAGGCCGGCGCCCATCTGCAAACCCTGCGCCGCCGATACCGTGCCGCCGCCACCGCCGGGTCCGCCCGGGCCTCCCGGACCTCCGCGCCCGCCCCCCATGGCGCGCTGCCGCCGCGCCTCGTCATCGCTCGATTGCTCCAGCCCGCCGCTCACGCTGCCGTTGACCAGCAGCGATTCGTCCGCGTCGCCCCCCACGTCGGCGGTCTGTATCGTCTCCTGCTGCTGCGCGTTGGCCTGCTGGCCTTCCGGAGTAGCACGTACCTCGGCACTCTGAAAGCCCGGCTGCGCCTGGCCCGCTGCGCCTCGGCCCGCACCCCGGCCTCCCGATGCCGCCTGCGCGCCCTGTGTACCTTGCGCGTCTTGTCCGCCACGACCCTCGCGGCCCTGCCGTCCCGAAAAGTCGCCGTTGGCCCGCTGTCCGCCCTGCCCGCCACGGCCATCCGCACTCCGATTGCCGCGCGCACCGCGCGCGCCCTGTCCGATTCCGGGGGCCGCGGGCAGCGGAACCGCCACCGGTGCAGCACCCGCCGCGGCCACGGGTCCGCCGCGCTCCGACAGCTTAGGCATGTTCAGCACCCAATCCCTGGCGATGGCGCCGTCACTGACCGTGACTTCCCCTTTGGCCGTGGTGAACTCGAACATGCCGACTTCGATCTGCCACACGCCCGGCGTCAGTTCCAGCGTGTAACGCCCGTTCTCGTCGGTGAACGCCGTCACCTTGGCCCCGCCTTGCAGCGCCGTCACCGTCGCCCCAGGCACAATCTGGTCGGCCGCCCGCACCTGCCCGCTGAATTGCGCCGCACCGAGCAGCCATGGGCAGCAAACCGCCGGGAGCAAGAGGAGGAGTGAAGTCCAGCGCGGAGAGTCCATCAAAATTGATTCCCTTTTTCAGCCACTAAGTTCCAAGGAATGTTGCACGACCGGGGACTGACATGACTGACATGAATTTCCGGCGCAGTTTGCCGGAAATTCGCTGTCAGCCCTGTCTGTTGGGATGGGCCTTCGGCCCGCGAAAGCTCATGAAAAACTGCCATGCTGACTTCATCGCCACCCACGCGCGCCCCCGGGACTGACAAGACTGGCATGGATTTCCGGCGCATTTT
>JADGNT010000763.1 GCA_017883345.1 Candidatus Solibacter sp.
AGCACCTCCTCCAGCACCTGCTCCACCGCGTCGGGATCGCATTCATACCCCACCGTCAGCGTAAAGTTCGCCGACATGCGTTTCTCCGGCAGGTAGTAGTTGGTCACCATCGCCTGCGCCAGCTTGGCGTTGGGCACGATGATCAGGTTGTGCGCTAGCGCCCGAAACGTGGTGCACCGCCATCCGATGTCCGTAACGTAGCCCTCCTCGCCGGTGTTCAGCTTGATATAGTCTCCCAAACGCACCTGCCCCGCCACCGCCACGTAGAACCCTCCAAAGAGGTTCGACAGGGTATCCTGAAGCGCCAGTGCCACAGCCAGACCGCCCACTCCCAAGGCCGTCAGGATCGGCGTAATCGACACGCTGAAGTGGTTCAGCAGAATCAGACCGCCCAGAATCACCACCGAGATCTGCGCCAGGTTCTGTGTCAGCGTGGTTACCGGCAGGGCACCGGGGATCTGCGCTCCGTAATGACGCACCAGGTTGCCCACCACCCGCATGGACATCAAGGTCAGCGACACGATCCACAGCGCCAACAGCAGGTTCGCAACCGGATGCGTGAACTTCACCGGCAGGTCCGACCCTTGGAATGCGAGGTGGACGGCCAGGATCAGCGCCCAGATCAAGGTGGGCCCGCGCAGCGCTTGGTAGAGCACCGCGCCCGCGCGGCTCCCGGTACGCGCCGTCCGTGCCCTTAAGGCGCGCAGCATCAGGCGCCGCGCCACCCAACACACGAGGAGGGTGGCAGCGAATATCCCGAGCGGCAGGATCACTTCCATCGGATCCTTCACGATCCATTGCCGGAACTCCGCGAATCCGCTTCTCATAGCACCAGATTCGCACAGTGAATCGTTTGCACGCAGGAAGGTGGCGCCACGTCATTATTATGTGCGGACACGTGTGACCATCGTCTGGCTCGCCCTGGCAGCCGCCCTGGCGGGACAAGGACCCTCCGGCAACGACCTGTATCTGAGGGGCCGCCGGGCGGAGCGCGCCGGCCACATGGCCGAAGCCTACCTGCTCTATTCCCAGGCGGCCGCCATGTCCCCGCAAAACAAGGCCTACTGGCAGCGCAGCCTGGCCGTACGCACGCGCGCCGCGCTCGAAGCCAAAGTGGCGCCGCCCTCGGAGTTCACCCTCGACGAACCGAGCGATGCCGCCGACGCTCTACCCGCGCCCCCGCTCCCCATCGCCACCTCCGACGACCGCGTGGAAGCCCGCAAACTCCTCCCCCCGATGGAACTCCAGGCCCAGAGCGGACGCCAGGACTTCGACCTGCACGGCGACGCCAAGGCGTTGTTCGAAAAAGTCGCCAAATCCTTCGGCCTGGATTGCCTGTTCGACGACGACTATCAGGCGGGCGCCAGTTTCCGCTTCCAGATGGCGAACTCGGACTACCGCGATGCCCTGCACGGCCTCGAAGCCGCCACCGGCAGCTTCCTGGTGCCGCTCAGCAATCGGGTCTTTCTGGTGGTCAAGGATACTCCGCAGAAACGCACCGAACGCGAGCCTACCGCCGCCATCGAACTGCACCTCCCCGAAGCCACCAATGCGCAGGATTTCAACTCCATCGTCACCGCCGTGCAGCAGGCCTTCGCCATCGAGAAGGTCGCCTTCGACACACAGAACAACAGCGTGATCCTACGCGACCGCGTCTCCAAGGTCATCCCCGCGCGCCTCATGTTCGAAGACCTGACTTCCCCGCGCGCCCAGGTGGCCATCGAAGTCAAGTTCCTCGAAGTCAGCCGCAACGACGCCATCACCTATGGGCTCGATCTGGCCAATACCTTTTCGGTAGTGCCGCTCCAGCAGGCTTTCACGTTCGCCAACCTGGCGCACAGCATGACCAGTGCCAGCCTGGTGGGGCTGGCGGTCAACGTCCTCAGTTCGTCGCTGGTCGCCACGATGTCCCAGTCCTCGGGCAAACTGCTGCTCGATACCGAACTGCGGAGTGTGGACAATCAGCCCGCCACGTTCCACGTGGGCGACCGCTTCCCGATCCTCACCGCCAGCTACGGCGGCTCGCAGAGCTTCGGCCAGGGCGGCGCCTCTTACCTTCCGCCGCCATCGTTCACCTTTGAAGATCTTGGCCTCACCCTGAAACTGACGCCGGCCGTGCACGGCACGGAATCGGTAACGCTGGATATCGATTCCGAATTTAAGGTGCTCGCCGGCTCGTCGGTCAACGGCATTCCGGTGATCTCCAGCCGCGTGATCAAGAACAAAGCGGAGCTGCGCTTCGGCGAGTGGGCCTCGGTGGCGGGATTGCTGGATCGCGACCAGGCGCGCACCATCGCCGGCCTGGCCGGGGTCACGCGCATCCCCTTCCTCGGCCCCCTCACCAGTCTGCATACCAAGAGTTCGGACGACGGCCAGGTACTGGTCCTGATTCGTCCGCAACTGATCACGCTGCCCCCGGGCATGACCGCCACGCATGCTTTCCGCATGGGCTCGGATAATCGCCCCATCACGCCGCTATAGGAAGCGGCATAGCGGTATGCTATACACATGAAGCGCACAAATCTTGTGTTGGATGAGCGTCTGCTCCTCCAGGCTACTCAGGTTTTGGCGGCGAAGACTTATTCAGCCGCGGTGAACACTGCCCTCGAAGAGGTGATTCGCGTGCGGAAGATCCAAAGCATTCCGCACTTCTTTGGATCCGGAATTTGGGAAGGCGATCTATCCCGAATGCGAGAAGACCGCCCACCGCGCGGACGCCGTCGCAAGTGATTCTAGTCGACACATCCATATGGATTGAACTTCTGGCTGGAAAGCCCCGCTACGTCATCCGGGAGGAGGACCTTCTTCGCTTCGTGACCTGCGGTCCGGTTGTTCAAGAGGTCCTTCAAGGACTAAGACCGGGGTTACAGAGCGACGCGTTTCGGACGGCATTCCTCGCGATTCCGGTCCTCAGCGATCCGGTCCCGCTCGCCTTGTTCGTTTCCGCCGCAGAAATCTATCGGCAGGGCAGGAGGCGAGGTATCACCATCCGGTCCTCGGCAGATTGCCTGATCGCCGCAATCGCTATCGATCGTGGAATACCTGTGTGGCACCGGGACCGCGACTTCAGCGCGATCGCCCGGTACACCGGCCTGGAAACGGTGCAATCGGCATAGGGCGATGCGGTCCAGCA
>JADGNT010000764.1 GCA_017883345.1 Candidatus Solibacter sp.
CTCCATTCCGGCAGAGCCCTGAAGTGGCGGCGGTAGGCGGACACGTATTGGAAGGCGCTTTCATCGAAACTGTGCCACGGCAGGATCGCGTTGGTATGCGGAAGCACGATCTTTCGCCATTGGGAATCGTTGAAGCCCGGGGACGAAACTCCGGCGCGTGTCTTGCCGCCAAACAACCATTTCTGGTTCAGGTCGTACGAACGGCGGTGTGGGTCGGCTTTCGGCGGGGCCGGTTGCGCCTGTGCCGCCAGCGCGCCCGCTGCGGCGGAACCGAGGATGAACATCCGCCGGTCCACTTGATGTTTGTGGTCCTTGGTCGCCATCGAACGCTAGCCTGGCACAAGCCCGCTAGATCGGACATCCGTGTCCTGATAGGATATGCAAATATGAAGATCCCACCCTTTCGCCTCCTCGCGCTGTGCCTGCCCGTGACGCTGGCCGTGGCGCTCGCCGCCGCGCTCGCCACTATGGGAACCCGTGCACAGGGACTGGCGCAGACGCGCTTCGCTGCCGATCGGATGGACACCTTCCTTTATGGCGCCGCCTTCTATGCGGAGTACATGCCCCAGGACCGCCTGGAGAAGGACGTCGCGTTGATGGAACAGGCCGGTATCAACGTGGTTCGCGTGGGCGAATCCACCTGGAGTCTCTGGGAGCCCGAGGACGGCCGGTTCGAGTTCGCCTGGATGGACCGGATTATCGAACGCCTGGCGCGCGCCCACATCCGCGTAGTCCTGGGCACGCCCACCTACTCGATTCCACCTTGGATGTTTAAAAAGCATCCGGAAATCCTGGTGACCCGCCTCGATGGCCGCAAGGCCACTTACGGCTTGCGCCAGAACATGGACATCACCAACCCGGATTTTCTGCGCTATTCCGAGCGCGTCATTCGCAAGATTACCGAACACTATCGCGACCATCGCGCCGTCATCGGTTACCAGGTCGACAACGAGACCACTTCCAACGGCACGGCTGGAGCCAATGTGCAGACCGGTTTCGTAGGCTACCTGCGGGAGAAGTTTTCCAGTGTCGAGAGCCTCAACAAACTCTGGGGCCTGGTCTACTGGGGCCAGAGCCTGCATGACTGGTCCGAGGTCCCTCCGCGCGACGGCATCGTGAACCCGGGCTGGAAACTGGAGTGGGACCGCTACCAGGACTCGCTCGCGACCAACTTCCTGGCCTGGCAGGCCGCGCTCGTGCGCGAGCAACTTCGTCCGGATCAGTTTGTGATGCAGGATTTCGGCGGCGCCACGCGTTCCGATATCAACGAATACGCCATTGCGAAGCACATGGACATCGCGGCCATCAACCCCTACCACCCGACCCAGGATTTGTACGACGGCGAAGGATCGAGTTACGGCGGCGACTTTGCGCGCTCGCTCAAACGCACCAACTACCTGGTGACCGAAACCAACGCCCAGACCATCGGCTGGGATTCGCGCTCGCAGTTTCCACCCTACGACGGGCAGATTCGCCAGGATGTCTACCTGATGGCCGCCACCGGCGCCAACATGGTCGAGTACTGGCACTGGCACTCGCTGCACTACGGCCAGGAGACGTATTGGAAGGGCGTGCTCTCGCACGATCTCGAAGTCGGCCGCGCCTATGCCGAGGTGGCGCGAACCGCGCATGAGCTCGCGCGCATCGGTTCGCGGATCGTCAACTTGAAGGCGTCCCACCCGGTGGCCCTGCTCTACAGCAACGATTCGCGCCGCGGCACCGAGTACATGCCGTTCCTGATCGCCCAGCCGCCGGGCGACATGCCCTGGAGTCATCCGGGAGGGTACGAGCTGGAGATGCGGCGGCTGTACCGGGCGCTCTACCGCATGAATGTCGGCGTGGATTTCGTTTTCCCCGAGACCGCGGACCTGAGCGAGTACAAGGTAGTGGTGGTTCCGCCGCTGTATGTCGCGAGCGACGCGCTGCTCACGCGGCTGGTGGATTACGTGCGCGCGGGCGGCCACCTGGTGCTGACTCTGAAAAGCGGTTTCTGCGACGAGTATTCGACGGTTCGCTCAGTCATGGCCCCGGGACCGCTGCGCGAGGCCGCCGGCTTCCATTACCAGGAGTTTTCCAATCTGGCCAAGCCCCTGCCGCTCAAGGGCGACCCGTTCCAGGCCGGCGCCGAAAACCAGGTGAGCGATTGGGCCGACATGCTTCTGCTCGATACCGCCAAACCGCTGGCCTGGTACGACCACCCGTTTTTCGGAAAATATCCCGCCATCACTCAGAACCGCTTCGGCAAGGGCACGGTGACCTACCAGGGCACGGTGCTCAGCGACGCGCTGCAGCAGAAGGTGCTGGAACAGGTCCTCGACCAGGCGCAACTGCTGGGGCCCGACCAGAAACTGCCCGCCGGCGTCCGCGTGAAACACGGAACCGGCCGCGCCGGCAAACCGTTCCACTATTACTTCAATTTCTCGGCGACGCCGCGGCGGGTGGTCTATGCTTATGCCGGCGGTACGGAACTGCTCTCGAACCGTCCGGTGGCCAGAGGTGGGGCGCTGGCGCTCGATCCCTGGGGCGTGGCCATCGTGGAGCAGGAACAACCGTAGGAGCGGATTTCTCCAATGGCGACTTTCGCCGTTCTCCAAGTCGCCGTTTTGGGCGGCTTCCCGAGTGGACGAACTCCGGGGATTGAGGAGATCGGTCTACGCTACGGCGTCAGGGAGGATCTGGCTCTTCGACCGCCAGCGTCGCGCTTTTTCGTTCGAGTGATGATCCTCGCGCTCGCGTACTGATACCAGTGGCGCCGAGTTCGTTGCGGACCGAGGCGTCCGCTTCACTGTGGCAGTCGGGGTGCTCCATCTTTGCTAACGCCAGGGCCTAGGATCCCTGAAATCATGACTTTGCGGAGGCGCGGTTCCATCGGCTGGGGTTGTTTTGCCCCAATCACTGTGGCGATCTTCAGCGCTTCTTTGTGTCATGCGGCCAGTTCTAGTTTCTCTGCGGTACTCGGCTCTCCCGGCACAGAATACGCGAACGCCGTAGCGTCTGATGGCGCGGGCAACACCTATGTGGCTGGGGTGACTTACTCGTCCGCCTTCCCAGTCACTCCCGGAGCCTTCCAGATTACCTTCGGCGGCGTCAGCGACGCCTTCGTCGCCAAACTCGGGCCGGACGGGAAGCTGG
>JADGNT010000765.1 GCA_017883345.1 Candidatus Solibacter sp.
CGATCAGGATCTGCACTTCCGTGGCGCGCCCGCGCGCCGTGTCTCGCGCGAAGCCCGGCAGAATGCGCACCACCGCCTGCGCCTCGCCGCGATCCAGCGCGCGCTGCACGTCCTCTTCGCTGGCCGGCGCCGACACAATGTCGAACCGGCCCGACCCGGTGAAGCGGTCGCGCAGGCTGCGGCTCTGGGGCGTCCGGTCCATGTCCATCCAGGCAATTCGCGCGTGGTCCACGTCCAGGTTGACCGCGAAGCCGAAGACGATCAACTGCACGATCGGCGGCACGAACAGCAGCACGCGCATGCGCGGCTCGCGTAGGGCCTGGATGAGTTCCTTGCGAAGGATCACGAAAATCCGTTCCCACATAGCGTTCACCCGAGCTTCTGGTTGAGCTTGCGCGTGGCCAGCAGGAATACGATGAGCGCATAAAGCGTCAGGAATCCCAACTCGCCCCACAAGACGCTCAGCCCCACGCCTTTCAAGAAAATACCCTTCAAGATGGTGACCATGTAGCGCGCCGGAACGATGTGCGTAATCACTTGGATCACCCAGGGCATGGTTTCAATCGAGTAAACGAACCCGGAGAGCAGAAACGCCGGCAGGAACGAGCTCAGAATTCCCATTTGGTATGCCGCCGCTTGCGTCCTGGCTGCCGCCGAAACGAAGATCCCAAAGAACAGCGCGCCGAACAGGAACACGCACGTGGATACCGCCAGCAGCGGCAGACTGCCGCGGAACGGCACCTCGAAGACGAATACCCCAACCAGCACGGCGATGGTCGCGTCCGCCAGTCCCACCGCGAAATAGGCGAACATCTTGCCCAGGACCATCTCCGCCGGACGCAGCGGCGTGGAGAGAATCTGCTCCATGGTCCCCATTTCCCATTCGCGCGCGATGGTCAGCGAGGTCAATAGCGCCGCGATGATCTGCAGGATCACCGCGATCAGGCCCGGCACCACGTAGTTCTTGGATTCGAGCGAGCTGTTGTACCAGACCCTCAGCCGCGCATCCACCGGCGGCGTCAGGCGCTCTCCCGCACGGCGGTTCAGCGCCAGAGTGCGCAGCTCCAGCGAATAGCCGCGCACCAGCGATTCCGCATAGCCGAGCGCAATCGAGGCGGTGTTGGAATCGCTGCCGTCCAGCAGAATCTGCACCTGCGCCGCGCGGCCGGCGCCGAGTTGCTGCGAGTAATCGCGCGGAATCACCACGCCCATCAGGATCCGGCCGCGGTCGATGTCGCGTTCGATGGTCGCGTAATCGCGCACCATCCCGCGGATCTCGAAGAATCTCGATCCCTCGAACTGGCGGATCAGCGCGCGGCTCTCCGCCGTCCGATCCTGGTCGTAGATCATGGTGGGGATGCGGTCCACGTCCAGGCTGAGCGCGAAACCGAACAGCAGCAGCATCAGCACCGGCAGGGCCAGCGCCAGCGCCAGGCTGCGCGAATCGCGCGTGATGTGGTGCAGTTCCTTGATGAAGACGGCGCGCATCCGGCGGTAGCTCATGCCGCCTTCCTTTCCTCTCGCTCGATCAGAGCCACGAAGACGTCCTCCATGGAAGGCTCGATCCGCGCCAGTTTCCGCACCTCAATTCCCTGCGCCGCGAGCCGTTCGCGCACCCGCGCGCTGGTGGCATCCACATCGTCCACCGTGACGTGCAGGCCGCCGCCGAAGACCGCCACATCGCGCACGCCGGAGAGGCCCTCGAGCGCGCGCATGGTGTCCAGCGGGTCCGAGGCCTCCAGGTTCAGCAGGCTGTGCTCCGTCAGTCCGGCCTTCAATTCCGCCGGCGTCCCCAGGGCGATCACTTTGCCGCGATACATCAGGGCCAGGCGGTGGCAGTACTCGGCCTCGTCCATGTAGTGGGTGCTGACGAAGATGGTGTGGCCGGTCTGGGAGAGGTCGTGGATCAACCCCCAGAACGCGCCGCGCGCCAGCGGGTCCACGCCGGAGGTCGGCTCATCCAGGAAGAGCACGGCCGGATCGTGCAGGATGGCGCAGCCCAGCGCCAGCCGCTGCTTCCATCCGCCGGAGAGCGTGCGTGTCAGCGCGTTGCGCCGCCCGGCGAGATTGGCCATCTCCAGTACGTGGCGCTTGCGCGCCGCGCGTTTCTCGCGCGGCACGCCGTAGATCCCGGTGAAGAAATCGATGTTCTCCTCCACCGTGAGATCGTCGTAGAGCGAGAACTTCTGCGACATGTACCCGATGGTGCGGCGGACCTCTTCAGGCTGCCGCGCCACGTCGAACCCGTTCACCGAGGCGCGCCCCGCGCTTGGCGTCAAGAGCCCGCACAGCATGCGGATGGTGGTCGATTTCCCTGCCCCGTTGGGCCCCAGGAAGCCGAAGATCTCGCCCTTCTCCACCGCCAGGGAAACGCGGTCCACCGCCACGAAGGCGCCGAAGTTCTTCACCAGGAGCTGCGTCTCTACCGAGTTCATGCCCTCACCAGCCCTTCCACTGCATGAATCGTTTGGATGAACGCGCCTTCCAGATTCGCCGACCCGGTCTCCGCCTTCATCGCCTCCGGTGTCGAGCAGCGAATCAGTTTGCCTTGGTGCATCAGCCCCACGCGATTGCAGCGCTCCGCTTCGTCCAGATACGAGGTAGTCATGAAGATGGTGATTCCGTCCTTCAGCAGTTGGTAGAGAATCGCCCAGAAATCGCGGCGCGAAACCGGGTCCACGCCGTTGGTCGGCTCGTCGAGAAAGAGAATCCGCGGGCGGTGCAGCAGGGTGCACATCAAGGCCAGCTTTTGTTTCATGCCGCCCGAAAGCTGGGCTGCCGGCCGCGTGCGGAACGGCTCCATGCGGGTCATGCGCAACAGTTGCGCCGTCAGCGCTGCGCGCGTTTGTCCCGTGATGTCGAACAGGTCGGCGTAGAAGATCATGTTCTCTTCCACGGTCAGGTCCTGGTACAACCCGAAGCGCTGCGCCATGTAGCCGATCTGGTCCTTCACCGCCCGCGATTCGCGCGCCACGTCGTGGCCCGCCACGCGCGCGCTGCCCTCGCTCGGGTCCATCAGGCCGCACAGCATGCGCAGCGTGGTCGTCTTGCCCGCGCCGTCCGGTCCCACCAGTCCGAAGATCTCGCCCTTGCCCACTGTCAGGTCGAGATGGTCCACCGCCGTCAGT